>CAMWSA010000077.1 GCA_947176785.1 uncultured Lachnospiraceae bacterium | reverse complement strand
ACAAATTAGCTTCATGCGGTGGCAAGTCGCCCTTATTTTGTATATATTGCCCAATACCTGTATCCTGAACGGGAGTTTCGCAATCGCCTGAATAGAATCATTCAGAAAGGTGTGGATCAATATGGAGAGATGGGCAAGGGCAAAGTATCAGCCGGTTCTTCCGCTGGGGGAGGACGGACGTCGTGTCACGGGCAGCAAAGAGCATATCATGCTTTCCAGAGATGCGGCAAAGGAAGGCATGGTGCTTTTGAAGAACCAGGGAAATGTACTGCCTCTGTCGAAAGGCAGCAGGGTAGCGCTGTTTGGAAAGGCAACCTTTGACTATGTGAAGGGCGGTGGGGGAAGCGGCGATGTGACAGTGGCTTACACCCGTAATCTGTACGAGGGGCTTAAGACAAAGTCCGGCCATGTGGAAATCTTTGAGGAGCTTGCTGATTTTTACAGAGAGGATGTGAAGGATCAATATGCCCATGGCAGGGGGCCAGGTATGACGGTGGAGCCTGCGTTGCCGGAGGAGCTTCTGAAAAAGGCCAGGGCATTTACTGATACCGCCATTATCAGCATCTGCCGATACTCCGGCGAAGGGTGGGATCGGAAGAGCATTTATGACAGGGAAAACAAGACGGACGACATGGTGATTGCCGGGCAGGAACAGAAGCAGGAAACCAGGGAAGAGATGTTTGAGGAGGGAGATTTTTACCTTACCCATGGAGAGAGGGCCATGGTGGAAGCGGTTAAAAACCGTTTCCCCAGGGTGATTGTGGTGATGAACGTGGGCGGTATGGTGGACACGGACTGGTTTGCCGGAGAGGACAGGATACAGTCAGTCCTCATGGCCTGGCAGGGCGGCATCGAGGGCGGGCTGGCGGCGGCGGAGCTGCTCATCGGTGAGGGCAACCCCAGCGGTAAGCTTTCGGACACCTTTGCGAAGAAGCTGGAAGACTATCCCTCCACCTGTAATTTCCACGAGTCTGACGACTATGTGGAGTATACCGATGATATCTATGTGGGTTACCGCTATTTTGAGACCATCCCCGGGGCGGACCGTAAGGTAAACTATCCTTTTGGCTTTGGCTTGTCTTACACGAAATTCTCGCTCTCCATGCCTCTCGTGGAAAAGAGGGGACATCATCTGCGTGTTGTGGTGGAGGTGTGCAACTATGGACAGATGGCGGGAAAAGAGGTGGTACAGGTATACTACAGCGCTCCCCAGGGCAGGCTGGGCAAGCCGGCGAGAGAACTGGTGGCTTTTGGCAAGACAAGGCTGCTGCAGCCCGGGGAGACACAGACCATGGTGATGCGTTTTAATATAAACGATATGGCGTCCTATGACGACCTGGGCAAGGTGGCGAAATCTGCTTATGTTCTGGAGCGTGGGGAATATCATTTCTATGTGGGCACATCCGTTCGGGATACGGTGGAGAGCAATTATGTGATGACGTTGGAGGAGGATGTGGTAACGGAGCAGCTTTCCCCCAAAATGGTACCCACCCGGCTGGGCAGGCGCATGCTGGCGGACGGCAGCTTCGAGCAGCTTCCCCAGGGCGAGCCCGTGGACACGGACGCAAGCGTATTCCCGGCCAAACTGTCGGAGAAGGAAACTGCCGGAGTTACGCCGGCGGTAAGACATCGCGACGGTTATCGGCTTTGGGGGGATGTTGACAGCAGGCCCAAGTTCATAGATGTGGCGGAGGGCAGGATGACGCTGGAGGAGTTTGTGGCCCAGCTTCCCGATGAGCAGCTGGCGGAGCTCTTGGGAGGACAGCCCAATACCGGTGTGGCCAATACCTTCGGCTACGGCAATCTGCCGGATTACGGCGTACCCAATATCATGACGGCGGATGGCCCCGCAGGGGTGAGGATTGCCCCTCAGTGCGGTGTCTGCACCACCGCATGGCCCTGTTCTTTCATGCTGGCCTGTACCTGGAATCCGCAGCTGGCAGAGCAGGTTGGCGCGGCAGGCGGTGCGGAGGCAAAGGAAAATAATATCGGTGCATGGCTTACGCCAGCCATCAATATCCACCGCAGCCCTCTCTGCGGCAGAAACTTTGAGTATTATTCCGAGGACCCCTACCTGACCGGAAAAATGGCGGGGGCTATGGTAACAGGCATCCAAAGCAACCATGTGGCGGCTACTGTTAAGCATTTTGCCCTGAACAATAAGGAGACAAACCGCACAGAAAGCGATTCCAGAGCCTCCGAACGGGCCATCCGGGAGATTTATCTCAAAGCCTTTGAGATGATTGTAAAGGAGGCGAAGCCCTGGAGCATAATGTCCTCCTACAATATCATCAACGGGTACCGGGCCTCCGAGAACAGAGAAATGCTGGAGGACATTCTTCGCGGCGAGTGGGGCTTCGAGGGTATGGTGACAACCGACTGGTGGACGCACGGCGAGCATTACAAGGAAACTAAGGCGGGAAACGATGTCAAGATGGGTTGCGGCTTCCCGAAGAGACTTCTGGAGGCCATGGAGAAAGGCGCGCTTTCCAGGCAGGAGATGGAAGTCTGTGCCCGGAGAATTCTGGGCTTGATCTTAAAGATAGATTAAATACAGGAGGGCCATTGTGCCGACAGGTTTGCACAATGGCCCTCTTTTGCCAGGATTACAGATTTTCATCCAGGTATAACTGCACACGGCTTTGGATCACGGCTGCCGTCTCCTCCACAGAGCGGCCGCCTGAAAAGCAGATCTCCAATTCCTCTGTTAAGATCTCATTTACCACAATTAATTCGCCGTCCCTGATTACCGCGTTGTCCAGCAATTGCCGGAACTGCCGGATGTCCTCATCTGTTGCGGACGGGATCTCATAGCCGGAGATACTGACATATTTCGCTTCCTTCGAACTTTCCAGCATCTCCTCCATGGCTGAATTCAATGTGGCTATCCCATATTGATAGACATCTTTTCCTGTCTGGCTGGAGGCCAGATATTCAATAAAGGCCCATGCGCCATCCTTATGGGTGCTGGCGGCGCTTATCCCGTATCCGTCATAAGCGCTAAGGACGTTGCAAGGTGTACCCTCCTGCGTCGGAAACCCTATTGCCACTCCATCGCCCGCCAAAATATCCAGATATTGCAGATAGGATCTCATGCCTGTGACAGGGCGAGAGTACAGCAAAAGCTTGCCAGTCTGCCATTTCTCTTCCGCATACTCGGAACTGCCGTCATATTTTGATTCATATGTAGAGGCAAATCGTAAAAGCTCCACAAATTCTTCATCGTCAAATTTAGCTGTTCCCTGATCCCAATCCACCCATTGCCGCTGCCTGGCATACCACATCATCATCACCAGAACCGTGCGGGAGTCGCTCCGCATGATGCCTTCCATAACAGTCAGCCCCCTGTGCCTGTCGGCATAATCCAGGAATTCCTCCATTGTCCAGCCTGGCTCACTGCCCAGTTCAGATTCTTTCCCAAAAAGCGTTATGACACAAAAACTTGGCGGAATGCAGGTCAATTTTCCCTCCACTGTATACAGGTCCAGCACCCGCTCATTGAGCATATCCCGCGACAGTATTTCGCTTGTCTCCAGATAGGGGGTCAGGTCTTCCACAATTCCTTTATTTGCGGCCACTGATACCCCTATCGCGCTAATGGGTATTAAATCCGGCCCGTTTCCGGTCATGATTTCCGCCGCAAGCCGGTCATAATCATACGCTCTGATTTCAACTTGATATTTGTCATTCGCTATATTGAATGCCCCCACTGCCTTTGCAAGTTCTGTATCCTGCACCTTGTCTCCGCAGATAATCACCGTCTCCTTTTCTGCAACCGGTTCGTTTCCGGCTCTCACCGCAGGCATCTGTAGCTGCATCATTATAAAAATATCTGCATCTAATTTTGGCAGTACCCATAGTTTTTCCAGATCATCCATAAAGAAGTTATTTATATTCCTGCCGTCCATCCCCGCGTTGGCCCAGGCATAGATGTCCTGCCCTTCTCCCTTTTCCGGATCATACTGATAGACGGCGTCATAATATCCATATAAAATGGTATTGTCCTGCCCGGGGCGCAGCATCACGGTTCCTTTGCTGTCCGGGAGATTTGTCACTGTCTCAAGTTCCTGCTTCTGGCTGTCAACGCGAAACAGGACATCCTTACCCTGTGACCTTCCGACACAGTATACCTGTCCTTCCACGCCTGCCAAATCATAAAGCACACAATCCTGCGGGCGGAGGACGGAAGCCAGGCTTCCGTCCTCCTGCACTACAAGGATATTGCATTCAGTGCCCTTTTCGCCGATATATATAAGCCCGTTTTCATCCACAGCCGCCAGTGTGGCTCCCCGCTCCTCCCCAAAAGCCGTCTTCCAGGCCGCTGTAATGTCTGTCTGCCGCAGGTTTTCCCCTCCTGCATCTGCGGTATACAAAAGATAGGAGTCCGCTTCCCCGGCAACGCAGGACGCAAGCATATACAGTTTTTCTTCGTCAGAGAACAGACAGAAGGGCTGATGCTCACCGGGCATATCAATGGAGATCTTTTCAAAAACATGCTTTGTCTCTGTCTGCCCTAATTTCTGCGTGGAAAGATAATACAGAGGATACCCTTCAGCGTTTTCCGCCGTCCTGCTATATGCTGTGAACAGCCCGCTTCCTGTCATGGCAAATCCCAGAAGCTTTCCGCCGCCGCCGGTTTCCATCTCGATATACTGTACTTTCCAGTCATCCCCCGGCAAGCGGCCGTCCGCCGTAACAGTCTGGCCGTACGATTCTTCGGGTTCTGTCTGTCCGCTGGCACAGCCTGCAAAGAGCAGCGGCAGTAAAACCAACAGCAAAAAAAACTTGCAAACATCCGTTTTCATTTATACATACTCCTTTGTTGGGAAATTGTAATTCTCTCAGGATACGTCAGTAAAGGGCTATTTAGGGCAACTGCCGTGGGATTCTACGGGTACGGCATATAGTTTTCCGTCAGTCGCCAGTAATTTAATTTTCATAAAATAATCCCTCCATTCGTTACAGGCAGTGTCAACAAAATATGCTTACAATCGGCTCACCCCTGGTAAATACAGTGGTTTTAGTAGCTAAAAGCAATTCCCTCTTTTTTGGCTTGGGCAAAAACGGAATGTTGGGAATCCAATCAAGGACGGGCTGAGAGTTCGTTACATTTGGCCTTGACAGGATTTGAGGGGGGATTGTTCATAATCTGTTGTGTACTACCCAGATTATTATTTTTTTTCTCTCAAATCCATAGTGTTCTCCTATAGGATTCAAATGTCCTTTGTTATCATTTGTAGAATGTTCAACCATGAAATGTATACAACATGAGTATATATCCAGTTGTGTTTTTTTGTCAATGCAACCTGAATAAGTGCAAACAGCAAACGATCAACATTTGTAATATTTCGGCTGGTGTCAAGGAACGATAAATGTGGATCTTTCATATGAGAATTACAGATTTTCATCCAGATAGAACTGCACTCGGCTTTGGGACACGGCTGTCGCTTCCTCCACAGAGCGGTTGCCCGAAAAGGAAAATCTAATCGTTAGTGAGTATAATTTTGGCAAATAAGTTCACCGAAAAAAATTTGTAATTTGAAAAATTAGGACTTGCATTTTAGGTATATCGTGCTATAATAGTACCCATGGAAGCATAGCTCAGCCGGGATGAGCGTTCGCCTCACACGCGAAAGGTCAGGAGTTCGAGCCTCCTTGCTTCCATTTTTTTACCACCTGATAATTTACCGGTTTAAAGCGCGAAACTATAAGCCGGTGAAATGCAATTTGCAAGAAGCAAGGCTCACCGGCCTTGTGTACAGGCAGGGAGTATGCAGTACTGAATATAGCCTGCAAAGCCAATGGCAAATTAAAGCAGCATGTCCCCGGAAAACACACAGATCAATATTTGGATGCAATAAACTGGCCGGATGAGGAGTACCGGCTTCGTGTGCTTGCGGGGACATGCGGAATTCTGAGTCAGAAAGGGAGTAGTTTAAGCATGAGCAGAGAGAGACAGGGCAGCCTGGTATCCTTCCGTCCGGATATCAAGGTAGTGGATTGTACGTTACGAGACGGCGGCCTGGTGAATAATTTCCGCTTTTCGGATGCGTTCGTGAAAGATTTGTACCTGGCCAACATCAAGGCCGGAGTGGACTATATGGAGTTTGGCTACAAGGCTTCCAGGGAGATTTTCAAGAAGGAGGAGTTCGGCAAATGGAAGTTTTGTGATGAGAAGGATATCCGGGATATTGTGGGGGACAATAAGACGGATATGAAGATCTCCGTCATGGCGGATGTGGGCAGGACAGATTATAAGAAAGATATTTTAAACCGCAAGGACAGCGTAATTGACCTGGTGCGGGTGGCTACCTACATCAACACGATCCCTGCGGCCATAGAGATGCTGGAGGATGCCAAGAAGAAGGGCTATGAGACCACGGTGAATATCATGGCGGTGTCCAAGGTCAGCGATGTGGATCTGGATAGCGGTTTGGAGTTGCTGGCCCAGAGCAGTGTGGATGTGATCTATCTGGTGGACAGCTTCGGCGCTTTCTACCCGGAGCAGGTGGAGCGGCTGACGGGCAAGTATCTGGACGTGGCGGCTAAATATGGCAAGAAAGTGGGGATGCATGCCCACAATAACCAGCAGCTGGCTTTTGCCAACACCATTGAAAGCCTGTCCAGAGGGGCAAGTTATCTGGACGCCACGGTCAGCGGCATGGGCAGGGGCGCGGGCAACTGCTATATGGAACTGCTGCTGAGTTTTCTGCGCAATCCCAGATACAACAAGATCGCGATTATGAACTTTATTGAAAAACATATCGGCAAACTGAAAGAGGAGGGCAACGTGTGGGGCTATGACATCCCCTATCTGCTGACCGGCACCCTGAACTGCCATCCCTCCTCCGCCATTCAGTTTATCAAGGAAAACAGAACGGATTATGCGGTGTTCTATCAGGATTTGATCGACAGCGCCCTGTAAAAAGTGATAAGAGTAAGCCAAGACGATCCTCTGCGGCATGGAAAAAAGCGACAAAAAGCGGGCGGCCAGAAAGGGTATATCCATTATGGGTGCAGACGGATGACACCCACAGTGACAATACCCATTCCCGCCCGCCAGAATACACAGACAGAGCTTAATGTCTAAGTGCCGGGCAGCAGAACCGCAGAAGGTAACGGCAACTATGTATAAGGCGGCAACAGCTTCGGCAAAGTCAGGCTACTTCTTTTCCTGATCTTTTAATTCAGCAAGAAGCTTCTGAAGCACTTTGATGTACTCTCCCTTTTTAGTTTCATCCTCTTCCATCTCAAGCATGCCCCCAACTACTGCTCGCAGGCCAATAACGTTTTTATAGGCTCTCAAGTATTCAAGAAATCGCTGGTTCAGCACTTCCCTTGATCTCTCCGTAACCCCAAATGTCCTGCTTAGTACATTGCCACTATGCGTTATCCCCTTTACTTCTATCAGGTCGGCAGCCATCAGCTTGCGGATTACTGCCTGAACAGTACTCTGAGACATACCATCTCCGGCATTAACGATCTGGGAGGAGGTCAAAGCCTGGTCCGAAGAATACAGTATCTTTAAAACTTCCAGTTCTCTTTGATTTATTCTCATTGAAATTCTCCTTTACATTACATTTGTATTCCTATGACCAATATAATACATAAACGGCTTTTTCACAAGTCCATTTTCTTGGGCTTATAGCATGAACCTGTATTTAGGGGGTGGGGGCTGATAAACCATTGATATTGTTGGGCATATAAAGTATAATATGGATAAAGCAACAGGAATTTTCCGTTGTTTGGAAAGCCCTGCAGCTGTGGAAGACGCAGGGAAGGAGGAGAGGATGGCAGAGACTAACATAGCGCAAGCGGTTGAGGCAACAAACTATGTTTCTTCCTATGATGCCAATATTAAGTTCTTGTTGGCAGACAAACAGGTGCTTGCGAGGATACTAAAATACGCCGTCAGGGAGTTTCAGAATACGGCGCTGGAAGAAATCATGGCCAGTATCGGCAATGACATTGAAGTTGGGACAAAACCAGTGGATGCAGGCTTGTCGAATATGGGACGCATAACGGAGTCTAATACGGAGGACAATATCCCGGGAGAGGGAAAAATATTCTATGATATCCGCTTTACAGCATACCATAGGAAAACAGAGATGAAGTTTTTAATCAATGTGGAGGCGCAGAGATCCTCTGATCCGGATAAGCTGGGGTATCACCTGGAGAACAGAATCATTTTTTATCTGGCAAGGATGATTTCTGCACAGAAGCAGACTGAATTCTATCACAGTGACTATGACAGTCTGAAACGGGTACGGAGCATCTGGATTTGTCTGGACGGCAGAGAGGATGGTGACTCTATCGAGGAAATCAATCTTGACAGGAAGGCAGTCTTTGGAACTAAAACAAATCCATACAACATGGATTTAATGAGAGGAATTATTATCAGGGTGCGAACCGGGGAGGATATGAATGAATCCCAAAACGTACTGATCTCTATGTTGGAAAAGCTACTGTCTCAGATGGAGGTGAGTGAAAAGAAACGCATTCTCGCATCTAAGTATGGGATGATAATGACAACCGAACTGGAAGGGAGGATACAAACTATGTGTAATTTGTCACTGGCAATTGAAGAAAGAGGTTTTGAAAAAGGCATAGAAAAGGGCATAGAAAAGGGCATAGAAAAAGGCATAGAAAAAGAGAGGCTGGAGGCTGTCAGAAGAATGATTAAGGCCGGTGCCGCAAAAGAACAAATTATATTATATGGATATACGGAAGAAGAATATGCTGAAGCCGAAAAAGGGCTGCTGGTGAATGCGTAGGGAGCCGGCTGCCAGTAGGATATTTTGAGAGTATTTTGAAAGAGCATCATGAAACTTATGATATGATACCTCTATAGTAGACAAGGCAAAAAACCAAAATCTACTTTGGAGGTATTTTTATGGGGAAAAAGCAGCATTAAAACAGCCCGCCACAGGACCGGAGGAAAGGAAATATTCTCCAGGATACTCATGGGAACAGTGCGCCGGAGTTGTTAAAAAAATATTAAAAAGTTTTTAAGAAACTATTGGGAAATATTACAAAATGTGTTATACTGAGAGCCGGTACTGTAGAAAAGAGACTGCAAAGTACGCATGAATGTATGGGAAAGAGGTATGACACTGTATGAAAAAGAGAGTGATCAGTATATTGCTGGTAGGGGTACTGACAGCGTTTGTATTTCAGCAGGCAGCGATGGATCTGCCGTCCACGGCATCGGCCATGGGGAGGACGGAGTCTGGGGGGCCGTCTTATGCCGGAGAACAGTCGCAGCCCATTTTATTAGAAAACCTGGAATCGTCGGCGGATGCGGAGCCGGATACGGAGGAGCCCGACAATGCGGAGCCGGATACGGAAGAGCCCGACAATGCGGAGCCGGATACGGAAGAGCCTGACAATGCAGAGCCGGATACGGAAGGGCCTGGCAATGCGGAGCCGGATACGGAAGAGCCTGACAACGCCCAGCCGGATGCCAAGGAGGAGGCCACTTCAGAACCGGCCACAGGGGAGGCTGCCACTGCGGAAGCCGAGTCGGCGGGGGAAGAGACCGACGGGACGGAGAGCGAATATGCCAATCTTGCCATCGCCCAGGTAAATAACTATGTGAATGTACGCCGGGAACCCAACACGGACAGCGAAGTTCTGGGCAAGATCTACAACGGGGCCGTGGCCCAGATTCTGGCCGTGGCCGGAGAAGAACAGGACTGGTTCCAGGTGGTGTCCGGCAGCGTGGAAGGATATATCAAATCAGAATACTTTCTCTATGGAGATGCGGCGGTGGAGGCGGTGGATGACTATGTAACCCGCTATGCCACTGTGAATGCGAACAGGCTGAATGTGAGACAGGAGCCAGGCACGGATTCCAAGCGCATCGGCTATATCAGCCAGGGGGAAAAGGTAAAAATATTGGAGCAGCAGGAAGAGTGGCTGCTGGTACAGTATACAGAGGCGCAGACCGGTTATGTGGCCGCCGAGTATGTGACGGTCTCGGAGGAATTTATCTATGCCAAATCCATAGAGGAGGAGCGGGCAGAGCGGGAGGCACAGCGGGAATTAGCCCGGCGGATGGCAGCCCAGGAGCAGGCCACGCCTGAGAATACTGTAGTCACACCACTGACCCCGCCCTCCGCTATCTACACCTCCAACGAGGAACTGCGCCGTTCCATTGTGGACTACGCTATGTTGTATCTGGGTTATCCCTATGTACACGGCGGCAGAAGCCTGGCGGGAGGCACGGACTGCTCCGGTTTTACCTGCTATATCTATGCGGATTTCGGGTATTCCATCAGCAGAACTCCCTCCGGCCAGTACAGTTCGGACGGAAGGAGCATCGACTACAGCGAGATCCAGCCGGGGGACATCATCTGCTATGGAAAAAGTAAATGTACCCATGTGGGCATGTATATCGGGGACGGGCAGATCATCCATGCGGCTAATTCCCGCAAGGGCGTGGTGATCTATGATGCCGGCTATGACAACATTCTGGGTGTCAAGAGCATTATTGACTGAGAGGCCAGTCCAGGGTGCTGCCTTCAGAGGTACCATCGTTAAATATTTCTGCGGACCATTTCAACAGGTCATCCAGGCTTAAGGTTACGCCGCCGTAGGAGCGGATGCCATGCTGAGCGGCCTGTTCCTGCGTGTAGTCCTGCAGCAGGTAGACTCCCTCAAAACGCACTGGACCGCTGGTATACTGGCATACCAACGGGATGGCACCGCTCCGGCGCTCTGCGATGGAGACCCCGTACTCATCCACATGGAAAGTGACCCAGGCCATGGCCTCCAGCATACAGATCCCTTCCTTTTGGGTGGACACATAATTGCCCAGAGAATAAAAGCACAGGGCGCGGTTACCGTTTTCAGCCTGAAGCCATTCCACCGGCTGTACCACATGGGGATGTGTGCCAATGATGACATCCGCCCCGGCCTCCGCCATCTGCAGGGCAAACCTTTCCTGGTAGCTTGAAGGCTTGGTGGAGTACTCCGTTCCCCAGTGAGGGCAGACCACTACCACATCCGCCTGTTCCCGGGCGGCGGCAATATCCTCCAGCACCTGGGGATTCAAGGTGGTGAAGTCCAACTGGCCATTCTGCTGGTTATAGCTGCAGAGGATATTCAGGTGGCCTCTGATGGAGGAGGGGATCACCTCCATATTGGGGCCGTATGTATAATTCAGGATGGCGAAAGTAATGCCTTTGACGGTCATATAGCCGATGCCCCGTTCATCGGTCTGCCAGTCGGCGGTTCTGTCCCCATAGGCATGGGCGGAGCCTGTGCGCGGCGTGTTTGGCCCCTCTGCCTCCTGTATGCCTAACATCATTACCTCCGGGTGTCGTTCCCGCCAGAATGCGGCACAGTATTCCAGCCCCTGGAGTTTTTGATCCGCCGCATGATTGGAGGCATGAAGCACCACATTAAAATCAGCGGCGGCTATGGCGTCTCCCACCTCCGTGGGAGAGTTGAAATTGGGATAGCCGGAAAAGCCCAGGTCATTGCCGCCCAGAATGGTCTCCTGGTTGATGATCTTAATATCCGCCGCCTGAAGCTGTTCGGAGATATCCTCATACAGCACACGGTAGTCGTAACGGCCATCCTGCTGTTTCCCACTGTATACAATGCCCATATGCATCAGGTTGTCCCCCACCATCATCAGCGAGATATCATATCCGGGGAAGGGGGTAGGTGAAGGAGCTGGCTCTTATACACCTCTCCGAGCCCACGAGACA
>CAMWSA010000076.1 GCA_947176785.1 uncultured Lachnospiraceae bacterium | reverse complement strand
GTTCCCCTCCCCTGGCCGCATCCTCAAAGCTTGCAATCTGCTCGCAGATCAGCTTGGCATCCTTGTCCTCCTCCACGGAGACCCGCCCCCTGATAAAGAGCTTGGCGTCCTCCGTCAGCAGAGAGGAGTACTGCTCGTAATCCCTGGGGAAAATCACCACCTCCACGCTGCCCACCAGGTCCTCTAAGCTGATAAAGGCCATGACCTGGTTATTCCGGGTATATTTGATGGTCTTCTCGGCGATCATACCGCCGATCACCGCCGTGGCCCTGTCCGGCACCGCCACCTGTCCCGTCTCCTCGTCCAGCGCAAAATCGCTGCTCCGCAAGGTGACATATTTTTGCAGCATGTCCTGGTATTCCTCCAGGGGATGGCCGCTGACATAGATCCCCAGCACTTCCTTCTCAAAGGCAAACATCATCTCTTTGGGATACTCGCCCACGTCCGGCATGCGGATCTCGTACGCCTCCCTGTCCTCCTCCGAGGCAATGTCAAAGAGGGTCAGCTGCCCCGCCAGATTGTTCTTTTTATTCTTAACTATTTGATCCAGAATCTGCACATAGACACTCATGCACTGCTTCCGGGTCCCCCCCAGGCTGTCCATGGCCCCCGCCTTGATAAAGTTCTCGATGGCCCGCTTGTTCACATCCTTGTCCGCAACCCTGGTTATAAAGTCTTTCAGATTGGTGTAGGGGCCCCGCAGCCGCCGCTCCTCCACGATGGCGTCAATGACCGGCCTGCCCACACTCTTGATGGCCGTCAGGGCGTAGCGGATATCGCCCCCGTCCACGGAGAACCCCGCCTCCCCCTGGTTGATATCCGGAGGCAGAATCCTGATCCCCATGCTCCGGCTGGCCAGGATATACTCGGACACCTTCCCCGGATTGTCGATGACCGAGGTCAGCAGTGCCGCCATAAACTCCACGGGGTAATAGTATTTCAGCCACGCCGTCTGCAATGTCACCACTGCGTAGCAGGCCGCATGAGATTTGTTAAAAGCATAGTTGGCAAAATCCATCATTTCATCGAAGATCTGGTTGGCTGTCCTTTCGTCAATGCCCTTGGACAGGCAGCCGGGCACCCCTTCCTGGGCGTTGCCGTGGACAAAATTCTCCCGCTCCTTCTCCATGACAGAATGCTTTTTCTTGCTCATGGCCCGGCGCACCAGGTCGCTGCGCCCCATGGTGTAACCTCCCAGGTCCCGCACAATCTGCATGACCTGCTCCTGGTAGACCATACAGCCGTAGGTATTTTTCAAAATCGGCTCCAGCTGGGGGCAGGCGTAGCTGGTCTCTCCGCCGCTGCTTTTGCCCTTGATATACTTGGGAATAAAGTCCATGGGGCCGGGGCGATACAGAGAAATGCCGGCCACAATATCCTCGAAATTCTGGGGGCGCAGCTCTTTCATAAAGCTCTTCATACCGCCGCTCTCCAGCTGGAAAACGCCCTCCGTCCGGCCCGTGCCGATATAGGAAAGCACCTTGGGATCGTTAAAGTCGATATGGTCCATATCCAGCCTGATCCCTCTGGTCTGCTCCACAAAGTTCACCGCATCCCGGATTACGGTCAGGTTCCGCAGCCCCAGGAAATCCATCTTCAGAAGCCCCAGTTCCTCCAGGGGATCTTTGGTATACTGGGTGGTGATGGAACCGTCGCCGCCCCGGGACAGCGGCACAAACTCATCCGCCGCCTCGGGACAGATCACCACCCCTGCGGCGTGCATACCGGTATTGCGGGGCAGACCCTCCAGACGCCTGCACATGTCGATCAGCTTATGCACCTGTTCCTCGTCCCTGTACAGCCTGCCCAGGTCCGGGCTTTTCTCCAGCGCCTGCTCCAATGTAATATTCGGATCCCCCGGCACCAGCTTGGCGATGCCGTCCACATAGGCGTAGGGCAAATCCATGACCCGGCCCACATCCCGAATCACGCCCTTTGCTCCCAGGGTGCCAAAGGTCACGATCTGCACCACTTTTTCCGGGCCGTATTTCCGGCTCACATAATCTATGACATCCTGCCTTCCGTTGGGGCAGAAGTCAATGTCGATATCCGGCATGGACACCCGCTCCGGGTTCAGGAAACGCTCAAACAGCAGGCTGTAGCGGATGGGATCAATATCCGTGATCTTCAGGCAGTAGGACACGATACTGCCTGCGGCGCTGCCCCGCCCCGGCCCCACCGGAATGTCGTTTTTTTTGGCATAGTGGATAAAGTCCCACACAATCAGGAAGTAATCCACGAAGCCCATACTGTGGATCACATCCAGTTCATAGTCCAGGCGCTCCTGCAGGGTCATCCCCGCCTCCCCCGCCGGCTGGGAACCGTCCCCATAACGCTCCTTAAGACCGTCGGCGCACAGCTTTTTCAGATAGCCCCAGGAGTCATACCCCTCCGGCACCTCGTAGTGGGGAAGCTTTCGGACGCCGAACTCGATCTCCACATGGCATCTGTCCGCAATCCGCTGGGTGTTCTCCACCGCTTCCCAGGCGTAGGGGAACAGTCCCTTCATCTCCTCCTCGCTCTTGACAAAATACTGGCCGCCCTCGTAGCGCATCCGGTCCTCGTCGGCCAGCTTCTTGCCCGTCTGCAGGCACAGCAGGATATCGTGGGCCTCCACGTCGGTCTCGTAGGTATAGTGTACGTCGTTGGTGACTACCAGAGGAATCTCCAGTTCCCGGCTCATGTTCATCAGTTCCATGTTGACCCGCTTCTGTTCCGGGATGCCGTGGTCCTGCATCTCCAGGAAGTAGTTGCCCCTGCCAAAGCACGCCTCGTATTTCCGGGCGCTCTTCCTCGCCTCGTCCAGCAGCCCCTTGGAGATATTGCGCTGCACCTCCCCGGCCAGGCAGGCGGACAGGGCGATAATACCCTCATGGTACTTTTGCAGCACCTCCATATCCACCCGGGGCTTGTAATAGTACCCTTCGGTAAAGCCCCTGCTGACAATCTTCATCAGATTGGCGTAACCGGTGTTGTTCTCCGCCAGCAGCACCAGGTGATAATAGCGGTCCTCCCCGCCGGTGAGTTCCTTGTCAAAGCGGGAATTGGGGGCCACGTACACCTCGCAGCCGATGACGGGATTGATCCCCGCCGCTTTGGCCTCTCTGTAAAATTCCAGCACCCCGTACATAACCCCGTGGTCGGTGATGGCCGCACTGTCCATGCCCAGTTCTTTTACCCGCCTCACATACTCTTTGATCTTATTGGAACCGTCCAGCAGGGAATACTCCGTGTGGACATGCAGATGTGCAAATGCCATACGCTCCTCTTCTCCTTATCCGCAGCCCTTTCACCCTCATGCGCAGGGCCTGTAAGCTTTTTTATCCATTCTACCATCAAAAAAAGACCTGTACAAGCATAGAATTCTCTTCCGAACGTGATAATGCCAATAGCAGCACCCGTTAAGGGCTTAAGTATTGCTTGATATGGTCTTTTCCAGTCTCCTTTTGCTCTTGCATTTCGTCCGGACATTTTCCCTCACTTTCATTCTTCCAATTTGAAATATAGTCAACGACATAGATATAACCTGTATTCTTTTCGATTTTTTCAATAAAAAGGCGACAGAGCTTCTTATACTCCATCGCCATTATATTATGCATAGATGATTTCCCTGTTCACAATCTCCCTCGCACAAGCCCTTAAGTTACCTGGCCGTCCAACCCATTCCAAGGCGTTTTCTGCCTTTAGCTGTTCCGTTATGTTTTGCGCCTGCTTCAGGTCCTCTACGAGCCTTACTAAGCGTTCTTGTGCCTGCCTGTCGGTGTCGGCAAGATAAACGCCCGGCCTTTTTATCCTTATCCGGGTTCATTCAAAATTTGCCTCACTACAGGTATTTCTTCAGCACGTCCACCCTGTCCAGCTGCTCCCAGGGGAGATTTAAGTCGTTGCGGCCAAAATGCCCGTAAGCGGCAGTCTGGCGGTAGATGGGCCTGCGCAGATCCAGCATCTTGATAATGCCTGCGGGGCGCAGGTCAAAGTTCTCCCGAATGATCTCAACCAGCTTCTCCTCTGACAGCTTCCCGGTCCCGAAGGTGTCCACCATAACGGAAGTGGGATGCGCCACTCCTATGGCGTAGGACAGCTGGATCTCGCACTTGTCGGCCAGCCCGGCGGCCACTATATTTTTAGCCACATATCTGGCCGCATATGCCGCGCTCCTGTCCACCTTGGTGCAGTCCTTGCCGGAGAAAGCGCCGCCGCCGTGACGGGCATAGCCGCCGTATGTATCCACGATGATCTTGCGCCCGGTGAGGCCGCTGTCGCCGTTGGGCCCGCCGATGACAAAACGCCCGGTGGGGTTGATAAAGAACTTGGTCTCGCCGTCAATCATTTCCTTTGGCAGAATCGGGTCAAACACATATTTTTTGATATCCGCATGGATTTGCTCCTGGGCTACTTTCTCGTCATGCTGAGTGGAAAGTACCACCGCCTCCAGGCGGAAAGGCTTGCCGTTTTCGTCATACTCCACAGATACCTGACTCTTGCCGTCGGGACGCAGGTAGGGCAGTGTGCCGTCCTTGCGCACCCTGGTCAGCTGTTTTGTCAGCTTGTGGGCCAGGGAGATGGGATAAGGCATATACTCCTGGGTCTCATTGGTGGCATAACCGAACATCATGCCCTGATCGCCTGCGCCGATGGCATCCAGCTGGGCATCGTCCATCTGGTTCTCGGCACCCCGGGCCTTGGCCTCCAGGGCTTTGTCCACGCCCATGGCGATATCCGCGGACTGTTTGTCCAGAGCCACCATCACTGCGCAGGTGTTGCCGTCAAAGCCCTTCTCCGAAGAGTCATAGCCGATCTCGTTGACGGTCTTGCGCACGATGCCCGCAATGTCGATATTGGCCTTGGTGGTGATTTCGCCCATCACCAGCACAAAACCGGTGTTGGTGCAGGTCTCACAGGCCACGCGGCTGTAGGGGTCCTGCTCCATCAGCGCGTCCAGCACCGCATCGGACACCGCATCGCAGATCTTGTCGGGATGTCCCTCTGTCACTGATTCCGAAGTAAATAAATGTTTTTCCATATTAGCCTCCTTATTTGCGTTCCGCATATCCCTTGAAACCCCACAGGGTGATCGCTATAGGGGCGCTTGGATACCCCTAAAGCAATCAGTGTGCCTTCCGGGGATATGCTGTTTTGCTTTTTGCTGGTTCCAGGGCAACGAAAAGTCCGCTCACAAAAAGCGGACTCGAATCTCTGGTTCTTATCCTCTTATTGTTCAAGTACTACTCGCTCAGGCTGGCACCTTCCGTCTCCGGGGTTGCCGTGGCTTCACAGATCCTATGTATCTCCACCACTCTGAATAAGAGAAAAATCTATGCAATTTCTTTATATTGACACAATACACCTTATATATGCATTTGTCAACCCACTTTCAACTTAAATTTCTGTATATCCCTGTCGGAATTGACAAGTTCTATCTGCGCCCCAAGAGCCTGGAGCTTTAAATGAAAATCCTCATAGCCTCTGGCAATATAGTGGATCTCGTCCACCGTGGTAAACCCTTCGGCTGCCAGCCCGGCAACCACCAGGGCCGCACCGGCCCTCAGATCCGGTGCTGACAGGCTGGCACCGGTATAGCGCCCCACCCCGTTGATAATGGCCGTGGTGCCCTCCACCTTGATATCGGCACCCATACGGGTCAACTCATCTACATATTTAAAACGATTCTCAAAAATGGTGTCCGTCACGATGCTGGTGCCTGTGGACAGCCCCAGCGCCACCGTGATCTGTGGCTGCATATCCGTGGGGAAACCGGGATAAGGCAAAGTCTTTACATGGGTATGCTTTAAGGGCTTGGAACACACCACACGCATGGCGTCATCGGATTCCTCAATCTCACAGCCGATCTCAAGAAGCTTGGCCGTAATGGACTCCAGATGCTTGGGAATCACATTTTTCACCGTGATATCTCCCTTGGTCAGCGCCGCCGCAAACATAAAGGTGCCCGCCTCAATCTGGTCCGGAATGATGGTGTACTCCGTTCCGTGAAGCCTGCTCACGCCCTTGATCCTGATCACATCTGTACCGGCCCCTTTAATTTTGGCCCCCATGCTGTTTAAAAAGTTGGCCAGATCTACCACATGTGGTTCTTTTGCCGCATTTTCAATAATGGTCTGCCCCTCGGCCATGGACGCTGCCATCATCACATTGATGGTGGCCCCCACACTGACACAGTCCATATAGATATGGCTGCCCACCAGCTTGTCCGCCCTGGTCTTGATCAGGCCATGCTCAATCCACACCTCGGCCCCCAGCGCCTTGAATCCCTTGATATGCTGGTCAATGGCCCTGCAGCCGATATCGCAGCCGCCGGGCAGCGCCACCTCCGCCTGCTTGTATTTGCCCAGCAGGGCACCGATCAGGTAGTAGGAGGCCCTGATCTTCTTGATATTTTCGTCCTCCACCACCAGGCTGCCTATCTGGGCAGCATTCAGCGTCACGCTGTGCCTGCCGGTGCGCTTCTCCAATACCCCGATGCCCTGCATGGCCTTAAGAAGCACATTGGTATCCCTCACATCCGGCAGATTGTCTATATATACGGTCTCATCAGTCATTACGGAAGCAGCGAGAATAGGAAGCGCCGCATTTTTGGCCCCTCCTATCTCTACCTCGCCTACCAATGGATTACCGCCCTTAATTGCGTATTGTTCCATCTCGTTTACCTCATACAGATTTATATAAAAGACTTATTATCACACATATAAATACAAATAACCAAACCTCATCCTGGTTTCCTCTCATTGCGGACACAGCCGAAGAGAGAATCCCTTTTCCCCTCAAACAAACCACGCTCATTATACCATAAAATTCCTGTTTGTAAAACGGAACGTTCGTTCCCTGCAAACTGCATGCCAAAATTACTATTCACCCTGATACCAGGTCTCCAACGGATCATCCCGTCAACTATTGCAGATATTTCAGCGGATTTACCTGCTTGCCCCCTATCAGGATCTCAAAATGCAGGTGCGGTCCCGATGAGATGCCGGTATTGCCGCTGAGTGCGATCCTCTGTCCCTGTTTTACATAGTCGCCGGCCTTTACCAGGATTTTGGACAGATGGGCATACCGGGTCTGTCTGCCGTCTTCATGGTCAATATATACCACATAGCCATACCCGCTTCCCCAGCCTGCCTTGGATACCCGTCCGCCGCAGGATGCCACGACGGTGGTGCCCACAGGTGTGGCCCAATCCTGGCCCTTGTGGTAGGTGCTGGCCCCCTTGGTGGGTGCCTTTCTTCTGCCGAATCCAGAAGACGCACGGCCGCCGGAGATAGGTTTGATATAGGTGGGCGGCACCTTGGTGCCCCGCTCCACAACCTTGGCCACAGCCTCCATGACCACCTCTTCCTTCAGGATCTCCCGTCCCGTCAGCTTGTCATTCTCATAGCTCTCCTGTGCCACTACCTTTCGAAAACCGGCGTGGGGCTGCTGGATCACATTGGTCTGTGTGGTATACCAGTCATCCCTGTCAATATAGACCACAGGCATGTCATAGATTTCCTCATAATAATTTACTTCCAGACGTTCCACGGATACCTTTGGCTCCGGAACCGTAATAATCAGTTCCTGGCCAGCCCGGATCGTGGTATTAATTGTCTCCAGGCTGTCATTCATGGCGACTATATCGTCCATGGGAATATTTACCTTGAGAGCAATTTCCGAGAGAGTATCTCCCCGCTGCACCTCGTAGATTCCCACAGTCTCCTGCTCCATGGTCAACTCCTCAATGGCCTTCTCCAGGGGATGCAGCTGGCTCTGGGGCAGGTATGCCTCCACGATCTCCACCTTCTCGGCAAAATGCATGGACATGATTCCCAGTTCATAGTCCCCAAAATCCTTCTCTTCCTTTTCCACATCCTGGGAAAAAAGCTCCGTCAGCTGAGCCTGAATGCCGGCTTCCGGGAAAAGCTGCTGCTCCTGCTGCTGTAACTCCTCCTGTTCCCGGGACTGTCGCTGCCTGTCCACCGCATTGGCCGTCAACACGTTAAACAGCCGGTCCTCGTCCTGCACAATGTCCACGCCGAATTTATTCTCGCTGTCATATTTATTGACCACCGCCTGCAGCAGCTGCTCCATCTCCTCCACCGATGCCAGATTGACCATGTATTGATCCATTTTCAGGGTATAGGAACGGACGCTTGTCTCCTGTATGCTGGCCTGCAGCGCCTGGCGGATATGCCCGTAGACCTCCTGGGGGTCATCCGCGAAGCCGTACAGGATCTCCTCCCCCACATAGGTCATCTCCACATCCATCAGCACCAGGTCATCCACAGAGGCAGCAATCTCCCGCCTTGCCTCCCACAGCATCTTCTCCGCGTCCTCCGGCTGCGCCACACTGCCCACCTGAACGCCGTTTATAAAAATGTGGAAAAGGTTGTCCCCGGTACTCTCCAGCTTCACATACCCCTGCATAAATAACAGGCATATAAACAGTATCAACAAATTCCACTTCATATATGTATACTTTAATATTTTTCCGTATTTTGTAATTTTCATCTAAAGCCCCTTGTTTTCTCCAGTGGTATCATAACTTTCTATATCATACCAACTTTGATTTTAGTTGTAAAGAACTTCTTGTCTGGTGTATACTAATCTTATGGTAAGCGAAACTAAAATTTCTGCTTTCAACTCCTGGTTCAAGTGAAACATATCCTGTCGTTGACTCTAAGAAATATACAGCATCTGCCATCGCGGACGCTGTACTCTGGATGAATAGGAGGCCGTCCCTATGGATGAACACATATTTTTTCATATTGATGTCAATTCCGCTTTCCTGAGTTGGACAGCGCTCTCCATGCTGCAGGACGGAAATGAAACGGACCTGCGCCTGATCCCCTCTATCGTGGGCGGCGATATGGCAAAACGACACGGCGTGGTATTGGCCAAATCTTTGCCCGCCAAAGCCTATGGGATCACCACCGGGGAGCCTGTGATAAATGCCCTGCGAAAATGCCCGGGCCTGGTGATGGCCGCTCCGGACCATGCCATGTACCACAGGCGCAGCCAGGAGATGATGCGGCTTTTATCCGGCATTTGCCCTGATATCGAACAGGTCAGTATTGACGAATGCTTTATGGATTATACCCCCATTGCCAAAAAATATACCGCCCCCGAAGAGGCGGCCCGGCAGATCAAGGACCTGGTGCGCGATACCCTGGGGTTTACGGTCAACGTGGGCATCTCTGACCGCAAGGTGCTGGCCAAAATGGCCTCCGACTTCAAAAAGCCTGACCTGGTCCATACCCTGTATGCCCGGGAAATCCCCGGTAAGATGTGGCCTCTGCCCGTGTCCTCCCTGTTTCTCTGCGGCCAGTCCAGTGTGGAGACCCTGCGCAAGCTGGGTATATTGACCATCGGCGACCTGGCCCACACCAGGAGGGATATCCTGGAAGCCCATCTAAAAAGCCACGGAATCACCCTGTGGCAATACGCCAACGGAATAGATGAGTCGGACATCACGCCAAAGCCCACGAAGGTGAAAGGAGTCGGCAACTCCACCACCTTGCAGCGGGATGCGCTGACCCGTGAAGACGCACAGCCCGTCCTGCTGTCCCTGGCAGAATCCGTAGCCGGGAGACTTCGGGCCTCCGGGGAACTGGCCGGTATGGTCAGCACCGAAATCAAATACGCAACCTTCCAGTCCGTATCCCACCAGATGCAGCTGGCCGTGCCCACCGCTTCCTCCCAGGCAATCTACGAGACCGCCTTAAGACTTTTTGACGAACTGTGGAACGGACAGCCCATACGCCTGCTGGGCATCCGCACCTCCAAGCTGGTACCGGAGACGGAGCCGGTACAGCTTAGCCTGTTCGACTACCGGGCTCCTGACGCCCCCCCTGTTCCGGGAACCTCCCATCCCCTTCCCGACAGGGAAAAAAGGCAGCGCCTGGATAAAGCCCTGGACGGCCTGCGCAGCAAATATGGCAAAGACATTATAAAAAGAGGAAGTCTCTTGGACTCCCCCTCTACTCCTGTTTCTTCCTGACACTGTATCCGAAAGTGCCCAACTTTTTCCCTGTGGCCAGATAATCCCCGTGGGAGTACACCACGGGACCGGCCTGCTCCAGATGGAACTTGCCCCTTTCATCCATATACTGCCTGTCCGCATGAACCGCTACCACCTGGGCCAGAAACATGTCATGGGTCCCCAGAGGGATCACCTGACGCACTCTGCACTCCAGATTCACCGGGCTCTCACCGATCAGCGGGGCCCGCACCTGGGCAGCGGGCAGCTTCGTCAGCTTCATCTCATTGAATTTATCCAGATCCCGCCCGCTTCTCACACCGCAAAAATCCGTGGCATACACCAATTTCTCCGTCACCAGATTGACCACAAATTCCCCGGTCCTTTTAAGCATGGAATAGGAATACCTCTCCGGCCTTACAGAGACGGACAGCATGGGGGGATCACTGCAAACCGTACCCGTCCACGCCACCGTAATGATATTGTCACGCCCCTCCCCGTCCGTCACGCTGACCATGACCACAGGCAGCGGATACAGCATATTCCCCGGTTTCCACAATTCCTTTTCCATTTTCTTCCTCTCCTCTGTTCTGGTTTCCCTCCCCACACTGCGGTGTCCCTGGGGAAGTATACTAACGACCGCTAAGATATTCCTTCCTGCACGGCACATGCTGCATAATTGGGCGACATGTGCCGTGCAGGAATCGGAAAATCTTAGCGGTCGTTAGAATAAGATGTGCCCTGGCCGCACATGCCCCGGGCTGTTTGACCATTCCCCGCCGGAAATACGGCATCCTGCGTGGTCACTCCATATTCTGTCAAAAGACATGCAGGTACGTCAGGATCTGGAAAATCAGAGATCCCAACGACGCCGCCAACGCCACGACAGAGACAGCCAAAACCGCACTCATCCTGCCTGCGCCGGTCTTACTGACCTTTTCCAGATTCTCCGTCTGCTTGGCCGCTTCCTCCACCACTATCGCCTGCACATTACGGTATACCTTGACATTTTCCTTATGTACAAAATCACTGATAGTCTCGTTCTGGCTGTTTGCGCTATCCCTGAGCAGTGTCTGAAGATTGTCAGTATCCTGCTGCACTTCCCTGATCTTACTGATACTGGCCTTTACCAGTTCGTCAATACCATCCGTATTCACTTCCATATGCTGCAGCTTTTCGATTCCGGCGTTCACCACCCGGTCAATCTTCTCGGAAGCCGCAGCGGCAGCCACTCCCGCATGCTCCAGCCGCTGGATCCCCTCGCCTACCATCCGGTCGATTCCGGTGCCCACCACCTGGTCAATCCTCTCGGAGGCCGCAGCAGACGCCACTCCCGCATGCTCCAGCCTGTCCGCCAGTTCTGTACATTCTGCAAAAACACTCTGCATCTGTTCCATGTGATTGAGCGCCTGAAACGCAGACTCTGTGGCCGATTCCAAACGTTCAATTATGGATGCGGAGGCCACACTGGCATGCTCCAACCGGTCTACCATTTCCGCGGATATCTCCTCGGCATGCTCCAGCCTGCCCAAAGCGGCCACAATACTTGTACTGATATTCTGCATCTCATCCAGATACGCCTCGTACTGTTTTACCTGTCCCTGAACCCTATGCAATTCCTCTGCATCCGCCGCGCTGTTAGCTTTGATCATCTCCTGTGCAGTCAGGCGCTGTGCCAGTTTGTCGATAAAAGTATCCATTGATTTTCCTCCAAACATCCCTAAATGCAAAACTTTTCTTTATTTTATCATTGTTTTTATCACATTACAACTAAAAAAATGACATAGTCTGACAGGAAATATCTGATAAACTCTATAA
>CAMWSA010000075.1 GCA_947176785.1 uncultured Lachnospiraceae bacterium | reverse complement strand
AATATTCGGAGACCCCGCCCCGCGACATCTACATTTTTTAATTGTTCCGGTGAGTTGGTTTATAATCATATTTATGTTCTTCCAGGACTGGACGAAACAGGATTTTTAAGGTGCTGCAGGACTGGGCGGAACAGACACTTCATGGCGTCATAAGACGCCGCCCAAGAGAGTCCGGGTTTGTCCAGGAGAATGTCTCTGAAAGGCATTCTCCGGGTAAAATTAAGTTTAGAGCGAGTTGTATAGAATATGAATCAGGAGGTACGGGCATGTCACGTATAGGAAGAATGCCAATCGCAATCCCCGCAGGAGTAACTGTGGACATTGCAGAAAATAATAAAGTGACTGTAAAAGGTCCCAAGGGTACTCTGGAGAGAGTATTACCCGCAGAGATGGAGATCAAGCTGGAGGGCGCTGAAGTACATGTCACCCGCCCCAACGATCTGAAGAAGATGAAATCCCTTCACGGTCTGACCAGGACACTGATCAATAACATGGTAGTCGGCGTTACCCAGGGCTACGAGAAGAAGCTGGAGGTAAACGGCGTAGGTTACAGGGCTGCCAAGGCGGGTAAGAAGCTGACCTTATCCCTGGGATATTCTCATCCGGTAGAGATGGAAGACCCTGAGGGGATTGAGACTGTCGTTGAAGGGCAGAACGTCATCCTCGTCAAGGGTATTGACAAAGAGAAAGTTGGCCAATTCGCAGCTGAAATCAGAGACAAGAGGAGACCCGAGCCTTACAAGGGCAAGGGCATCAAGTATGCTGATGAGACGATCAGACGTAAGGTTGGTAAGACCGGTAAGAAATAGCAGATAAGGAGAGTATGAAAATGGTTAGTAAGGAATCCAGACAGGAAGTTCGTGTTAAAAAGCACATGAGAATTCGCAACCGTATCAGCGGTACTGCTGAAAGACCCCGTCTTGCGGTATTCAGAAGCAATAATCATATGTATGCTCAAATTATCGACGATACTGTTGGTAACACATTAGTATCTGCATCCACTCTTGAGAAAGCAGTTAAGGCAGAGCTGGAGAAGACCAATAACGTTGATGCAGCAGCATATTTAGGAACAGTCATTGCTAAGAGGGCAGTCGAAAGGGGTATTACAAAAGTTGTTTTTGACAGAGGCGGCTTTATATACCAGGGCAAAATCGCAGCATTAGCTGACGCAGCCAGAGAAGCTGGCTTGGAATTCTAGGAAAGGAAGGAAATATCATGAAGCAGACAATCATAGATGCAAGCCAGTTAGAGTTGAATGATAAAGTTGTCGTAATCAAGCGTGTTGCCAAGACTGTAAAGGGCGGACGTAATATGCGTTTCACCGCACTGGTGGTAGTAGGGGACGGCAACGGTCATGTAGGCGCCGGGCTGGGTAAGGCTGTAGAAATTCCCGAAGCTATCCGCAAGGGCAAGGAAGACGCCATGAAGCACCTCGTAACCATCGCTTTGGATGAAAACAATTCCATCACACATGATTTCATCGGAAAGTACGGTTCTTCCAACGTGCTGCTGAAGAGAGCTCCCGAAGGTACCGGTATCATCGCAGGTGGTCCTGCCCGTATCGTCTGTGAACTGGCGGGTATTAAGAACATTCGTACCAAGTCCCTTGGCTCTAACAACAAGCAGAACGTGGTCCTGGCAACGATCAGCGGCCTCAGCCAGCTGAAGTCCCCCGAAGAGGTGGCAAGGAACCGCGGCAAGTCCGTGGACGGGATCTATGCCTAAGCTGAGGGCGTGAAAGGAGAAGGAAGAAATCATGGCAGATAAGATGTTAAAGGTGACTTTGGTAAAGTCTACCATCGGTGCTGTTCCTAAGAACAGGAAAACAGTGGAGTCCATGGGGCTCAGAAAGCTGAATCATTCTGTTGTCCTTCCTGATAATGCGGCTACCAGAGGCCAGATTCGTCAGGTTGGTCACTTGTTAAAAGTTGAAGAAGTAGAAGCATAAAGAGAAGGAGGTGTCAACATGGAATTATCCAATTTAAGACCTGCGGAAGGCTCCAGAAAGAGCGATAATTTTAGAAGAGGTCGTGGACACGGTTCAGGCAACGGTAAGACAGCCGGCAAGGGACACAAGGGTCAGAAGGCCCGTTCCGGAGCTCCCAGGATCGGTTTTGAAGGCGGCCAGATGCCTTTATACAGACGCATCCCCAAGAGAGGGTTTAAGAACAGGAACACCAAGGAGATCGTGGCAATCAATGTCAGCGTGTTAGAGCGCTTTGAGGACGGTGCCACCATAGACGTTCAGGCGTTAAAGGAAGCCGGAGTAATCAAGAACCCCAGAGATGGCGTAAAGATACTCGGAAACGGAGAACTTACCAAGAAACTCAACGTGAAGGTAAACGCATTCAGCGCGTCCGCAAAGGAGAAGATTGAGGCACTTGGTGGAACTGCTGAGGTGATCTGATGCTAACAACCTTAAAGAATGCATTCAAAATTAAAGAGATAAGGACCAAGATCCTTTTTACGCTGGCAATGCTGGTTGTGATCCGTCTGGGGTCACAGCTGCCTGTGCCGGGCGTGGACAGGACTTATTTCTCGACCTGGTTTGCCCAGCAGACCGGCGATGCATTTAGTTTCTTTGACGCGATAACGGGCGGATCATTCCTGAACATGTCCATTCTCGCTTTGAACATCAGCCCCTATATTACATCCTCCATCATTATGCAGCTTTTGACGATTGCAATTCCCAAGCTGGAGGAAATGCAGAGGGACGGCGAGGACGGAAGGAAGAAAATCGCTTCCATTACCAGGTATGTGACGGTGGTTTTGGCCGTGGTGCAGGCCACCGCAATGTCCGTTGCTTTCGGCAGGCAGGGATTGCTTGTAAATTATAATGTACTCAATGTGATCACCTGTATCGCCGCGCTTACTGCCGGCAGTGCTTTTATGATGTGGGTAGGTGAGCGGATTACCGAAAAGGGGATCGGTAACGGCATTTCCATTGTGCTGGTTATCAATATCGTATCCAGACTTCCCCAGGATCTTGCGAATCTGTTTGATCAGTTTGTATTCGGCAAGGCACCGGCCACTGCCGTATTGGCCGCCTGCGTTATCATAGCAATCATCATACTGATGGTAGTGCTGGTTATCGTGCTAAATGCGGGCGTGCGAAAAATCCCTGTTCAGTATGCAAAAAAGGTGCAGGGCAGGAAGATGGTCGGCGGGCAGACCTCCAATATTCCGCTGAAGGTCAACACCTCCGGCGTGATTCCGGTAATCTTTGCCTCTTCCATCATGCAGACACCGATTATTATCTGTAGCTTTTTGGGCTATCAGGGAACCGGCTTCTGGGGAGAGGTACTCAAATATCTGAACCAGAATTACTGGTGCAGCCGTACGCAGCCGATCTATACCATAGGTATGATCGTATATATTCTGTTGGTAATCTTTTTTGCGTACTTCTACACGTCCATCACCTTTAATCCCTTGATGGTAGCGGACAACATGAAGAGGCAGGGCGGCTTTATTCCGGGTATCAGACCGGGCAAACCCACCAGCGATTACCTGACCAGAGTGCTGAATTACCTGATTTTTATCGGGGCCGTGGGACTGGTGATTATCGCCATACTGCCGTTTATTTTCAGCGGGTTGTTCGGTGCGCATATTTCCTTTGGCGGAACCAGCCTGATCATTATCGTCAGCGTTATCCTGGAGACCATGAAACAGGTGGAGTCCCAGATGCTGGTACGCAATTACAAGGGCTTTTTGAACGATTAATCGGAGCAGGAAAGGCGCTTTCCCATGATTTTGATCATAGAGGGCGTCTTTTTTATGTTGCAGGAGCTATGCTCCGCTTGAACCGCAGCGGATATCAAAGCCCTGACATCTACTCGGAAATCATTTTCTGACTGGAACCGGATATCGGCAAAGCCGCAAAAATAACTGGTATAAATGTAAAATTTGTGTTGCAAACAATGGACTAAATAGGTAAAATAGAAATGTTATGAAGGTAAATCGAATAGTCGGGTATACGGCGGAAAGAGGTTAATATGAAGATTATAATGTTAGGCGCGCCCGGCGCCGGCAAGGGCACACAGGCTAAGATGATTGCTGAGAAGTACCAGATTCCCCATGTATCTACGGGAGATATTTTCAGGGCCAATATCAAGAATGGCACGGAACTGGGCATGGAGGCCAAGAAGTACATGGACCAGGGGCTGTTGGTGCCCGATGAACTGACCGTGAAGATTTTGCTGGATCGGGTGGCACAGGAGGATTGTAAGAACGGTTATGTGCTGGATGGATTTCCCCGCACCATACCTCAGGCGGAGGTGCTGGATAAGGCGCTGACGGAGCTTGGCGAGAAGATAGACTATGCCATCAATGTGGATGTGCCCGATGAAAACATCGTAAAGAGGATGTCCGGCAGAAGGGCATGCCTGTCCTGCGGCGCAACCTATCATATCGAGCATATTCCTCCCAGGCAGGAGGGTGTCTGTGACGGCTGCGGTCAGTCTCTGGTGCTGCGTGACGATGACAAGCCGGAGACGGTGCAGAACCGCCTGAAGGTATACCATGACCAGACCCAGCCCCTGATTGATTTCTATACCGCCAAGGGTGTACTCAGGACTGTGGATGGAACCGTGGATATGAAGGATGTTTTTGAGGCGATTGTTTCCATTTTATCATAGACCCGACCATAATCCCGGCGGAAAAGAGCCGGATGTAAGCATGGTTTTCACAGGGTTTGACAGTAGGATTTTCAATGTCGTTTACTATAAGTAAGGCGTGGAAAGAGGATAGTTAGTATGGCAGTGACGATTAAATCGGAGAGAGAGATAGAATTGATGCGGGAGTCCTGCAGGCTTCTGGCCATCGTACACAAGGAGATGGAGGAGGCCATAAAGCCCGGCATGTCCACCAAGGACATTGATATTCTGGGCGACACCCTGATCCGGAAGATGGGGTGTATTCCCAACTTCAAGAATTATCACAGATATCCTGCCTCCATCTGTGTGTCAGTCAACGACGAGGTGGTGCATGGGATTCCAAACAAGCACCGCATATTGCAGGAGGGCGATATTGTCAGTCTTGATGCGGGGCTGATTTACAAGGGATATCATTCCGATGCGGCCCGCACCCATGCGGTGGGGAAGATCACTCCTCAGGCGCAGCAGCTGATCGACGTGACCAGGCAGTGCTTTTTTGAGGGAATAAAGAAGGCGAAAGCGGGCAATTATCTATTTGACATTTCCAATGCCATCGACGCCTATGCCACCTCCTTCGGGTATGGCATAGTGCGGGAACTGGTGGGGCATGGTATCGGCACTGCACTGCACGAGGATCCCCAGATTCCCAATTTTGCCCAGAAACGCAGGGGACCCAGGCTCCGGGCCGGCATGACTCTTGCCATTGAACCCATGATCAATATGGGCGGCGCGGATGTGGTGTGGCTGGACGACGACTGGACAGTGGTGACGGAGGACGGTTCCCTGTCTGCCCACTATGAAAACACGATTCTGATCACGGACGGAGAGCCGGAGATCATGACAATATACTAAACAGTCCTGCGTACACCAATGTGTCCACTATATTGACGGACACCAGTTATTTGCAAACTCTGCATATCACATGCCGCATGATTACAGGCAACGATATATGCCGTTGACCAACATGTAACGTGCAGGAAGAGGAAACGAACTGGTTGTGTGTATGGATAAAATACATTTCAGACAGAATAGATTGCCCATCTGGCACAGGATGCAGGCAGGAATGTAACAGGTAAGCGGAAAAGGTATAAGCGGGGAAGCTTGAATGCTGCGGAGTCATTACTGACCGGTGCAATAGCATGGGCGGAGGGAGTTTGAGGGAATCAGGCTTCCGATAGGCAGGAAAGAGGAAAAAGTATGACAGGACATTTGGCAACAGCCAGAGCGGGCCATGATGCAGGGGAGTTATATGTCATTGTGGGTGAGGACAAAGCATATGTTTATCTCAGCGACGGTCGTCTGCGCAGCATGGCCCGCCCGAAGAGAAAGAACCGCAAGCATGTCCAGGTGATAAATGAAACTGTGGATCAGGATATATTAAACCGTCTGATAATGAAAGAACAGGTATTTGATCATGAGATCAAATATGCCATAAAACAGTATTTGGCCACCAGATAATTCCCTGAGGCACGGGAAAGATGCCGCGGGATATTGTCCGGCGCGGGCCTTGAAAGGAGAGCGTATATGTCAAAAAGCGATGTGATTGAAATCGAAGGTACAGTGGTAGAGAAGCTGCCCAATACCATGTTTCAGGTAGAACTGGAGAATGGGCACAGGGTACTGGCGCATATCAGCGGCAAGCTGCGTCAGAATTTTATCCGTATTCTGCCCGGCGACAGGGTTACCCTGGAACTGTCCCCCTATGATTTATCCAAAGGACGCATCATCTGGAGGGATAAGTAATCCGGATGCGTTGAATGCAGGAAAAAGATGAATTTTACTGGAAAAAGTACTTGCATTACCAAAAGGTGCATGCTATAATGTAAAACGGTCTTTTTTGAAAGGAGGGTTTAACGTGAAGGTTAGATCATCAGTAAAACCGATTTGCGAAAAGTGCAAAATCATCAAGAGAAAAGGACGCATCAGAGTTATTTGTGAGAATCCGAAACACAAGCAGAGACAGGGATAATCACCGCCTGATCACAGCTTTTTGATCAGGTATGTGAGTTCTTGTCCAGTTATTATGTGCGGCTGAACCAGCCTGTATTATACTATACTCACGAACGGTTAGATTTTCCCTCCTGCACGCCGCATGTGGCGTGCAGGAATTGGAAAAGCTTAGCGCTCGTTAGTATAACGACCATAAGATTTTTCAATCTGACTGCTCGATGGTATATATGGGCTGATTATCATAGAACTGGGATAGAGCTTACGGAGATTACTTCTTGATTACCTGGACGTGGACAAAAACCATAATTTCGCAGCAGGCCCCGGAGTCTGCCGTGAGGGCCGTGCCGGATTTGCGGCAGGCCGGGTACAGGGTCGTCCAGGGAAGATCGGATTAGTAACAGAAGGCGTCCGGTTGGGTGGAAGCCCCAATCAATTAGTAACAGGCGTACAATAACAGACCAGATATGTACGCAGCGTATAGTTCCGCATAAGCGGAAACGCAAGGAAAATGGAGGAAACGTAAATGGCTCGTATCGCAGGTGTTGACTTACCTAGGGAAAAACGAATCGAAATCGGTTTGACTTACATCTACGGCATCGGTAGAGTAAGCGCAAACAAAATCTTGGCGGAGGCAGGCGTGAACCCTGATACCCGCGTAAGGGACGTAACTGACGAGGAAGTGAAGAAGATCAGCGAGGCAATTGAGAAGCTGAACATCATGGTTGAGGGTGATCTCCGCAGGGAGACTGCGCTGAACATCAAGAGACTGCAGGAGATCGGCTGCTATCGTGGTATCCGGCACCGTAAGGGCCTGCCCGTCCGCGGTCAGAACACGAAGAACAACGCCAGGACCCGGAAGGGACCCAAGCGCACAGTTGCAAACAAGAAGAAGTAATTATGCTTCACAGGACATTGATTATTAGGAAAGTAGGTTAGTTTAAAATGGCAAAGGTTGCAAAAAAAGTAACAAAAAAACGTGTCAAGAAAAACGTTGAACGGGGACAGGCACATATCCAGTCATCTTTTAACAATACAATTGTTACACTGACTGACGCCGAGGGTAATGCTCTGAGTTGGGCAAGTGCCGGTGGTCTTGGTTTTAGAGGTTCAAGGAAATCTACTCCGTATGCTGCGCAGATGGCGGCAGAGACAGCCACAAAGGCCGCCCTGGTACATGGGCTGAAGACTGTAGACGTATTTGTAAAGGGGCCCGGTTCGGGACGTGAGGCTGCGATCAGGGCTTTGTCCGCCTGCGGTCTGGAAGTGACAAGCATTCGTGACGTAACTCCGGTTCCCCACAACGGATGCCGTCCGCCCAAGAGGAGACGTGTATAGTAGAAGGAGTCCATGCGCGGCATGGGAAGCAGTTGGAAGAAGGTACCGGCAGCCGTGCTGCGGTATTGTAAACATCTATATTAAAGGAGAAAATCAAAATGGCAGTAAATCGTGTACCCGTATTAAAGAGATGCAGGGCCTTGGGCCTGGAGCCTTCTTATCTGGGGTATGATAAGAAATCCAACAGAACCAACGCAAGGGCAGGCAAGAAGGTAAGCGAGTATGGCCTGCAGCTGCGTGAGAAGCAGAAGGCCAAATTTATCTATGGCGTATTGGAAAAGCCTTTTCACAATTATTATGAAAAGGCCGACAGAATGAAGGGTATGACCGGTGAGAACCTGATGGTGATGCTGGAGAGCAGGCTGGACAACGTGGTGTTTCGGATGGGCATGGCAAGGACCAGAAGGGAGGCCCGTCAGGTTGTGGGCCACAAGCATGTTACAGTCAACGGCAAAGTGGTAAATATCCCTTCTTACCTGGTCAAGGCCGGCGATGTGATTGAGGTCAGGGAGAGCGCAAAATCCTTACAGAGATACAAGGACATCGTGGAGGTTACCGGCGGCAGGCTGGTACCTGAATGGATGGATGCAGATATTGAGGCCCTGAAGGGAACCATCAAGAATCTTCCCACCAGAGAGATGATTGATGTACCTGTAGACGAGATGTTGATTGTCGAGTTATATTCCAAGTAAATCATGGCCATACTCTCGGCAGGGAACGGCCATATGGCCATCCGTGCTATGGAAGCTGATGCTTTCACAGCATATAGAGACAACAGGATTCGTAAACGACAGATTCTTTTCCGGTATTGCATACCGGGAGGGAAGCTGTAGGATTCTATACTAACGACCGCTAAGATTTTCCAATTCCTGCAGGGCACATGCTGCAGGAAGGAAAACTAAACGGTCGTGAGTATAATCAGGAGGGTATTTGCAGTGTTTGATTTTGAAAGACCGAATATTGAGGTTGTTGAGATCTCTGAAGATAAGAAATACGGTAAATTCGTAGTGGAGCCCTTGGAAAGGGGCTACGGCATCACCCTTGGCAACTCTCTGAGAAGAATCATGCTTTCCTCTTTGCCCGGCGCGGCAGTGAGCCAGGTAAAGATCGAAGGCGTATTACATGAGTTCAGTTCCATCCCCGGCGTTAAGGAGGATGTGACGGAGATCATTATGAATATCAAGAGTCTGGCGATCAGGAATAACAGCGAGACCAACGAAGTCAAGACCGCCTATATCGAGTTCGAGGGAGAGGGCGTAGTAAGAGCTTCTGATATTCAGGTGGATCAGGACATAGAGATCCTCAATCCGGATCTGGTGATTGCTACACTGAGTGGCAAGAGTACCAAGCTGTATATGGAACTGACCATTACCAGAGGCAGAGGCTATGTGAGTGCCGATAAGAACAAACGCGAGGATTTACCCATCGGTGTAATTGCGATCGATTCCATCTACACCCCGGTAGAGCGGGTGAATGTGACGGTACAGAATACCCGTGTAGGTCAGATTACGGATTTCGACAAGCTGACATTGGATGTCCATACCAATGGCACACTGGTTCCGGACGAGGCAGTCAGCCTGGCCGCCAAGGTACTCAGCGAGCATTTAAACCTTTTCATCAACCTGTCCGAGAATGCCAAGAACGCAGAGGTCATGGTTGAGAAGGAAGACAACGAGAAGGAAAAAGTGTTGGAGATGAGTATTGACGAACTGGAACTTTCCGTTCGTTCTTACAACTGCTTAAAGAGAGCGGGCATCAACACTGTGGAAGAGTTGACCAACAAGACCTCGGAGGACATGATGAAGGTTCGGAACCTGGGCCGCAAGTCCCTGGAGGAAGTGTTGGCGAAGCTGAAAGAGTTGGGATTGCAGCTGAATCCCAGCGAGGATTAAAGCTGTTGCTTCAAGCAAAAATAAGTTCCGACGAAGTAAAACATGCTGCGTAAGAACATCCAAGCTTACCTCTGTCTGCATAACGCGGGCCGTGCCCGTGTTATTGCGTCAATCAGTAATGGATGTGCAACATCCAAACTTAGAGCCTGACGAATCACCCGGAGGCGGTTCGTTACGGCATAAAGCTGGCTGTAGGCTATATTGCTTTATGTTTCCTCAGTAAGTCCGACTGGCATGGGGAAGCAGTGACCCCGAGTGGAGCAGATATTGCATCCGGTATGTAAGTCCGAAGAGCGTGGCCGGATGTACCATGAATGGAGAAAGGAATTAAAGTTATGGCAAAGTACAGAAAGCTGGGCAGGACTTCCTCCCAGAGAAAAGCGTTGTTAAGGAATCAGGTGACGGCCCTGATCGCACACGGCAGGATTGTGACCACCCAGGCCAAGGCCAAGGAGGTTCAGAAGATCGTTGACGGACTGATTGCTCTGGCAGTTAAGGAGAAGGACAACTTCGAGACCGTTACCGTAACCGCAAAGGTTGCCCGTAAGGACAAGGACGGCAAGAGAGTAAAGCAGATTGTTGACAAGGACACCAAGGCTGTGTTGTCCGAGACCCATCGCGACAAGGACGGCAAGATCCTGAGAATCGAGAACGGTGTGACTGTGACCGTGTATGACGAGGTGGAAAAGGAGATCAAGAAGGATCTTCCCAGCAGGCTCCATGCACGTCATCAGATGCTGAAGGTTCTGTATCCCGTGGTAGAAGTACCCAAGGAGGCTGCAGGCAAAAAGAGAAACACCGAGGAAGTTGACCTGGTGGCAAAGCTGTTTGACGAGTATGCCCCCAAGTATGCCGACCGCAAGGGCGGATACACCAGAATCATCAAGGTGGGCCAGCGCAAGGGCGATGCGGCTCTGGAGGTTATACTGGAACTGGTATAGCAGTTGTAATAGAAGATAAATTGTTTATGCCCCCGGCAGAAAAGCCGGGGGTTTTTATGGTGTCTTCTGGAAATGCTGGTAGTCCTTGCAGGAATTCCAGTTGCCGCCCCAGGTAAAGCCATGTTCCTTGAACAGACGGCAGCACAGATCATCCTCGTCGATTTTATAGGGAAACGCCTTGCTGCGGTCCGCATAGTCTTCCCCGGCAGCGGGAGATACATTGATGGTTTGGTCCTTGTTGTAGGTGATATAGGGATTGTACAGGGGGTTGATGTCAATAGCCAGCCCGTAGGCATGTTTGGACAAGCTGGAGGAGCCTGATACCACCCGGTAGTTAAAACAGGAGGTATTGTTGTCCGCCATGGACAGGTCATCATCCCCGCCATAGGCATCAATCAGCTGGATTTTTTCTATCTGATACTCTGCCCTGTACAATTCATGGAATATTTCTACAAGATCCTGTGCAATGGCCTGGTTGCAGATCAATTCCCCTTCCGCAGGATTTCCGTCAAAATCCCGGTACAACACGTGGACATAGGAAAGCTCCTCCACAGTGATCGCAGGTTTTTCCAGATTCGCAGGATAGGAAACGCCTGTTATATATTCTGCCAGGTCACCGGACAGTGGCTCGTAGTAAAAACCGTCCTCCCAGGTAATACGGGCATCGGTCATCAGTTCCCCGTTCAGGGAGAGGCCGATAAGGAGAGGGCCGTTGGGGTTTTCTGTCGAATTCTGCAGATTATCATTCATTGTGTTCTGATTCGCTCCGGCAGTATCTGAACTTTCTAAATTATATGCATCATTGCCTGGTTTTGGCACATGGGCCGGTTCTCCGGCAGCTTGTGAGATCCCGGCGGTTCCATCAGGTGTTGCCGAAGATTGAGGCTTTGCCGCAGTTCCCGGAGAGGGAGTCCCGAGTGAATCCCCGGGGGTAGTCCCAAGCGAACCCCCAGGGGTAGTACCAAGCGAATCCCCGGGGGTAGTCCCAAGCGAATCCCCGGGGGTAGTCCCAAGCG
>CAMWSA010000074.1 GCA_947176785.1 uncultured Lachnospiraceae bacterium | reverse complement strand
GGGTATAAACTGCCCTGCGCCGAAATACCCCACCTCCACCACCTCCTGCCTCGCCCCGGTGGCCATCATACGGATCACGGTGCCCTTTTTCACCGTGCCCTCCATGATGCGGCAGAAGATAATCACCCCCTTGTAGGGATCATACACCGAATCAAAGATCAGCGCCTGCAAGGGATTTTCCGGGCTGCCGCCGGGAGCAGGTATCCTGCGGACAATCTGCTCCAGCACTTCGTCGATGCCGATTCCGTTTTTGGCGGAAATAAGGGGTGCGTCCTGGGCTTCCAGGCCGATCACATCCTCAATCTCCTCAATCACTCTCTGGGGCTCCGCACTGGGCAGGTCGATCTTGTTGATCACCGGGAACACATCCAGGTCATGGTCCAAAGCCAGATATACATTAGCCAGCGTCTGGGCCTCAATGCCCTGGGCCGCGTCCACCACCAGGATGGCCCCGTCACAGGCCGCCAGGGAACGACTGACCTCATAGTTAAAATCCACATGTCCCGGGGTGTCAATCAGGTTGAAAATATACTCCTCCCCGTCCCTCGCCTTGTAGATGGTGCGCACGGTCTGCGCCTTGATGGTGATCCCCCTCTCCCGCTCCAGTTCCATATTGTCCAGCACCTGGGCCTGCATCTCCCTGCTGGTCAAAAGCCCAGTACTCTCAATAATCCTGTCCGCCAATGTGGACTTGCCGTGGTCGATATGGGCCACGATGCAAAAATTTCGTATCCTGCTCTGCTCTATCGCACTCATCCGTATTTCCTCTCCAAATATAAATTCCGCATCCGCCCTGCCCAAAAACGGTCATCACCATATGGCTCTCCGTTGTCCGCATATTGGCCGCTTTGCCGCCCGGGCAGATACTGTTTCCTGTTCCGCATTTCCCTATTCTAGCAGAAAAATACCGTCTGCGCAAGATTCTTCAAATCATCTTTATGGCATTTTGTCTTCCTATGGTACTTTTCGGCCCCAGCCAGCAAACGGCTTCTGACGGATAATCGTTTCTGTCAGGATGGCCGGAGTGTCCCATCCCGGCCATCCTGCGAAAATCCCTACCCCTCCCCGGAAAGCACCATATCCAGCAGATGCGCAATGGGGTCACAGGCATTCATGGCTTCCTCCAGCGTATTGTTCTGTGCGCCCAGTTCGATCAGCAATGTGCGGGGGCGCAGATGCATATTGTAACGATAACCATTTATGTAATTTTTCCGGGTAAGTCCGGGATAATATTCCTCGGCTTTGAGCTTCATCTGGAAGGAAAAGGCCAGATTGTCCGACAGGTTGTCATTTTGCAGATAACTGATGCTGCCGGTCCTGCGGGTCCAGCTGATACCGTTGAAAAACATAAACCGGGCCGTGGGTCTCCCGTCCAGATCCATGACCAGGTGCGTACTCTCGTCCGCCACCGCATCCCGGTGCAGGTCGATGACCACCTGGATCTGCGGATTTTCCTCCAACAGCCGGGTGATCTCCGGCAGGGAACGGGAGTAGGCGTCGTCGCGCCCCGGCACATCATAGGTTCCCATATGGTGCAGTACCTGATATCCGTATTGCTGCTCCAGAATATCCGCCAGCAGCTGTCCCACCCCCATGATGGTGGTGCTGTCATCCCCCGGCACGGAGTCCGCGAACCCCTCCTGAGAATGGGTATGGTAAATCAAAATCTGGGGACCCGCATCCTCCTTGCTGATGGTCAAATCCCGCTGTGTCAGCTTCTGTACATCCAGCAGATCCTTGCCGATATTGGTGACGCTGTCCACCACATAAAACTGGTTCCGGAGAGTTTCATAATCCAGCAGCGCCGTGAGATCCACTGTCTGCTGGCGGAGATGAGGCACAAAGCTGCTGCCTGCGACGATATTGTCCTGGCTCCATATCTCCTGTGGTTCCGGTTCCGCCGCTTCCTCGGATGGCACTTCGGGCGGCTCCTGCGCATCCCATCCGTTTTCCTCCAGCAGGCTCTCCAGGTCAAGCACTACCACGTCCTCTCCCTCCTGCTCTGGAAGCAGCCCCTGATTTTCCTGCTGCATCAGTTCCTCCAGGGATAACTCCCTGTTCTGCTCCCCCTCTTCCAAAGGAAGTTCCCGTTCCTGTATGCTCTCCTGCCGCACGGCCACCTGTCCCGCCTGTGTCTGATAGAGATATCCCGGCATCCATTCCTCCAGAGATTCCTCCTGCAGGAGCAAGCCCTCCCGGTGTGTCGTGTATTCTGCCAATACAGGCAGCAAATTCCGGATGCTCTGATCCCGCCCTGCCTGCAGCAGTTGGGAAAACAAGCCTTCCCGGCCCGTCTCCCCCTGCCCGCCTCCACCCGAAAGGGCCTGCCACATCAGCAGCAGGATGCCGCATACCACTATGCCAGGAATGATTCTATTACTGTTCCCGTGTTTGACAGATCTCACCTGCTTTCCCCCGGTTCATCCTTATTACTATATGCATGCCTGGCCCATGACATTCCACGGCAAACGGTGCCGCGCCTTTTTATCCCTGGCACTCCAGTGCCATATTGATAGCTTCCGACACGGTATAGCTGACTCTTTTTACCACTGCGTCAATATCCTTCCCGGTCATATACATATTGTTCAACTCCGCAAAGGCAGTGCGGTGCTGCCCCATATACTTCACCCGGTCAAACCCCTGTTCCGCCTCCATGATCCGCTCCAGCGCATCCCCCACAATGGTAGCCGCATCCACCACCGTAGGCACGCCGATGGCAATCACCGGTACCCCCAGGCTCTCCTGCGTAAGGGCGTTGCGATGATTCCCCACCCCCGAACCGGGTTGTATGCCCGTGTTGGTAATCTGGACGGTACGATTCAGCCGCCTGGTACTGCGTGCCGCCAGCGCGTCAATCACTATCAGCAGGTCCGGCTTTGTCTGCGTCACCACGCCCTTGATAATCTCCGCTGTCTCCATACCCGTCTTGGCCATCACGCCGGGTTCAATACTGCTGATCAGATTCATACGCTTTTTATTGTATGCCGCCGACCCATAAGCCTTCACAATGTGCCGGGTAATGAAAAGATTATCCACTACCTGGGGCCCCAGGGCATCCGCCGTCACCTCCCGGTTGCCAAGCCCCACCACCAACACGGAAAGCTCCTCCTTCTCCTGCTCCAGCATCTCCGCCAGTTCCCGGGACAGACACTCGGATATCTCCCTGTGATAATCCTCATCAGGCTCCAGCATAGCCGGAGCCTCTATGGTGACATAAGTACCCACAGGCTTCCCCATGGCTTTAGCCGCGTTCCTGGTATCAATCATCACCTTCGTGACTCTGATATCCTCCTGCTCCTGATAATACTCCTCCACCCGGACGCCCCTGAGTTCACTCTCAGCCTCCGTTATACTCTCCCTGGCCTCCAAGGCCAGATCCGTCCTCACCTGAAACCCACTCATATGCACTCTCCTTTGCCCCAAACTGGTCAGCAACATGTTTACCGTAAATTTTTCGCTTCTTTTCGCCCGTGCCGGGACCCGAATAATAACAGTTTTTGCGTTTTTTTCAGTTTTATGTATTGACAAATACCCATTCTTTTACTAAAATACAAGAGTATGTTTACCTTAGTCCTCCGTGTCTGGCTAAGATAAACCAAATGGAAAAAACACATACGTTTCGTAATTGGAGGTGTAATCTTGGCTAATATCAAATCCGCAAAGAAGAGAATTCTGGTAAACCGCACCAAAGCTGAAAGGAATAAATCCATCCGCTCCAGCGTAAAGACCGCTATGAAGAAGGTGCTGGCTGCTGTTGAAGGTGGGAACAAGGCTGCTGCCGAAGCTGAACTGAAGGCTGCAACCAAGACCATTGAGATGGCTGCTTCCAAGGGCATTTATCATAAGAACAATGCCGCCAGAAAGGTATCCCGTCTGAGCAAGGCCGTAAACCAGATGGCATAGATTTTACTGAAAATATTATGCAGTAAATTATACTGACGAACGCTAAGTTTTTCCGATTCCTGCACGTCTCCCTCTGCATCATGACAGTCGACGGCATATGTCGCTGACCATAGGCAGCATGTGACGTGCGGGAAGGAAAACCCCGCCTCTCGTGAGTACAAAAAGGAGCATCCATACCGTCATGTGGATGCTCCTTTTTTATCCCGCTACAGGACAGGGCAAACACCCTGTAAACACAGCGCAAAATTATCTGCGATGACTCCCGCCTCCATGGCTGTGGCCGCCACTGCTGACATGGGCACCGCCACGTCCTCCGCTGCCGCCGCTTCCCGAGGAGGAACTGGTCTGTATTCGCCTCTGGCTCACATGCTTGCGGACAAAATCATCCCTTTGCAGGTTCATCACCGGCCTGCCGCCTTCAATATAAGTGGTGGCAGTAGTGGTATTTTTACCCTCCTTGCTGCGCAGATGAGTGCCGATAAAGACCCCTGCGGCAACAATGGGAGCAAACAGGGTCAGCAGGGAGAGCACACTCCAAAACTCCGTTTTTTTGCCGCTCATCACGTCTGTAATATAGTCAATACAGGCACTGTAGGCTTTGTAAGGATCACTCTCGATATACTGATCCACTTTTGTCACCGCCCGGTCTATCTCCAGGTTGCCAAACCTGTCAAATATCCTTCCGCTGGTGGACAGGTGCGTGCCTGACTGGCCCTCGTACCAGTTGTCCAGGATCAATGCCCCATCCCCATAGGGAGCATTGTAGCCATAAAAATGATTATCATAAAAATCATCGGCTATATCCTGCATATTCCGCTCCCAGTCCGTATAACGGTAGCCATAAGCCTCCCTGGCTTCACTCCCCTCCACCGGCTGGCGCATAGTCACCAGCACCAGGTCACAGCCAATCCCGGCCTCCTTTTCCGCAATCAGTTCCCGCAGCCTATCCTCCTCCGCGTCCGTCAGCACATCCGCATAATCGTAAACCCGCTCTGCGGGAGCCTGTGTATTGCGCCGCTCCCCTGTGGTACGCAGCATATTTTTTGCCGTGACTGCCACAATGGTTACAACAGCCACTATGCCCACAAGGATAAACCAAATGCGAAAGAAATGTAAGTATTGTTTCCGGGCTTCCCTCTTAAAAGCATTCTCCATCTCTGCTCTCCCCCTACATAATCATAATGCCGATCATTGCCGTGACAGCCGTCAGGCAGGCCCACAGCGTCGCCCCATAGGCCCATACCTTGGCTTTAGAGATGGGGGTAGTCCCAATAATTTTGCCGGTCTGCCCGTTGACATAAAAGGGATATTCCTTATCCTTATAGGTATAGCGGTAAACCCATACTGGCAGAAGATCGAACTCCGTGCCCGGGGACGGGGCCGTAATGCTCCTGTTTGCAGGTGTCAGGGAAGAATATCCGTTTATACTCTGCTGCAGCATGGCGGCCGCACTGCTCTCCATCTTGGCATGGGCACGGCTCTCTATCATCTCTGCCGCCATATTATATTTCTCCCCCATAAAACCGGACATATACTCAGGCCGAAAGGGAACCAGTTCTCCATAATCATACGGCTCCAGCAGATCCATGATCCCGTCCGGCATCTTTATGGAAGCATCCGCCGGAATCCCCTGGAAGGCTATGCTCATATCCCGCACCACACGGAAATATGAGGACTCTGTATACTCAATATTTCCGGCTACCCAGACGCGGCGCTTTACCCCCTCCCCCTGGAATTGACAGCGGGTATTATAATCAAACATCCAGAAGGGTATGTATTCCCCCGCTATGGTGTTCAAACGCGCCTCGGACAAAAAATCCGTGGGGGCAAAGGTACATTTCCTGAACTTATTCCGGATCAACTCCTTGACCTTCTCCCTGCCAAGCTTAAAAGGAATGATCCTGCCGGGAGCATAGGCCCCTTCGATCCGCTCGTCGAAAATTATATAGTGATCACAATACGGGCACTGCAGGGCAGATGTGTGTTCCGTATAAGTCACCTCACCGCCGCAGTTCGGACAAGTTTGCATTTGGGCATGCTCATATTGTCGCTCATCACTTTTCTCGCTTTCACAAAAAGGACAGTACATCATTTTTTTCTCAGGACTGTAGACCGAGTTGCCCCCACAGTTCTTACACTTAAATATCATGTTTACCTCTTTTCCACATACCACCTGTTTTTTAACCCTTTTTCTCCCGCATACAATAGGAGGGTGGGCTGTCTGTTATATTGTACCAAAAGGCCCGCATTTTCGCAATGCACAAATTAAGATGGCCGAGGTTTGCCAAGAGAAAGCACAAATAGACTATTGGGTACACTAAAGCTTCGGGCGGATATTCCGATATCTATATCAGCATAAAGGAATATCAGCCACGGATGGCATAGGGAAAACCCGGCACCATCCGTGGCTTTATTTATGCAGATATACAATAACAGGAGGTTTTAAACAATGAGAATCGGTACAACGGAAGCAACCATCAGAAAATCATCCGTGACAAACACAATGGGGAGACGCTATTCCGGAATCAGCTCAAATACCGCCAAAACGGACAAGTCAGGCTGGATGACATCGGACGGCAGCATACTTCAGCATCTGGTAGAGACTGAAGCCGGGAAGAAAAAAGGACAGCCGACGGAGGAAACCACAGCAAGTACCCCCGGCGACAGAAGCGAGGCGCGTAAAGTATACGAGGCGGCTGTCAATGGCAGCAAGGGCATCATCAGCAGCATCCGGACCGCTCCCAAGGTTCCCTACGGCTATCTGGCCAAGGACGGGGTTATCACCTATAACGGAGTTGCATTCACCTGTGATGAAAAGACAAACAGTATATGTCTCGGTGATATGACAGACAGAAAACAGGTCATCAACATTCCCCTCTCCGGCGGCGGACATCTGAAGGTAAACAGGGCAAATATCGGCCAGCTTTCCAAGGCAATCGGAATGTTCTCACCAGAGGACGTAAACCTGATCCTGCGCGCCATCCATCTGGATAACAAGCTGCAGTCCGTCCAGAATGAGATGGAGGACCTGGAAGCAGGTGTTGGGGAAGAAATTGCCTCCGACAGTGATGCCGTCGAGGCAGACGGAAAAGCAGAAGAGAATTAGACTAACGATCCATAATCTTTTCCAATTCCAGCACGGCGCATGCTGCACAATCGGGCAACATGTGCCGTGCCGAAAGGTCCCGCCGATGCCCGTTGGACTTCAATATCATATACCTTCTACGGTGAAAAGTCACAAAAACACTAGATATCGGGATTATGCACCCTATATCTAGTGTTTTTTGCTGTGCATTTTGCTGCTTATTTATAATTGACAATTGCGCCAAAGTCCGGCTTCAGGGATGCGCCGCCCACCAGGCCGCCGTCGATGTCGGGCTGTGCAAACAACTCGGGAGCGCTGGAGGCGGACACGGAGCCGCCGTACTGGATGCGGATGGCCGCCGCGGTGGCCTCGTCATAGATCTCGGCGATGCAGTCACGGATGGCCTTGCATACCTCCTGGGCCTGCTCGGTGGTAGCCACCTTGCCTGTGCCGATGGCCCAGATGGGCTCATAGGCGATGACTGCGGATGCCGCCTGCTCTGCCGTCACATTCAGGAAAGCAATTTTAATCTGCTGGCGAATCCAGTCAATGGTGATGCCCTGCTCTCTCTGGGTCAGGGACTCCCCACAGCAGATAATGGGGGTGATGCCGTGTTCAAAGGCTTTCAGCACCTTTCTGTTCACGGTCTCGTCCGTCTCCGCAAAATACTCTCTTCTCTCGGAGTGACCGATAATCACATATTTTACGCCCACCTCCGTCAGCATGCCCGGAGCGATCTCACCGGTAAAAGCGCCCTTCTCCTCAAAGTACATGTTCTCTGCACCGATCTGGATATTGGTGCCTCTGGCCGCCTCCATGGCGGGAATGATGTCGATGGCGGGCACACAGAACACCACATCCACCTCGTCATTAACCACCAACGGCTTTAGGGTATTGACTAATTCTACTGCCTGGCTGGGAGTCATGTTCATCTTCCAGTTGCCGGCAATGATTTTCTTTCTTGCCATACTCTTATCCTCGATTTCTTTTATAAATTTCACATATTCCCTGCCCTGTCAGCCTCGCTTCAAGCCTTATCGTCCGCTGCTGCCACGCCGGGAAGGGTCTTGCCCTCCAAAAACTCCAGGGAAGCGCCGCCGCCGGTGGAGATGTGGCTCATCTTATCGCCGAAGCCCAGCTGATTCACCGCCGCCGCGGAATCACCGCCGCCGATGATGGTGGTAGCATCGGTCTCAGCCAAGGACTTGGCCACTGCAATGGTACCTGCCGCCAGGATCGGATTCTCAAACACGCCCATGGGGCCATTCCAAACTACGGTCTTGGCGCTCTTTACAGCCTCCGCATACATCTCAGCGGTCTTGGGACCGATATCACAGCCCTCTCTGTCGGCGGGCATATTCTCCACACCATAAACCTCTGTCTCAATCTCGGCGTCAATGGGGTTGGGGAATGCAGCCACTGTCACGGAGTCCACGGGAAGCAGCAACCTCTTGCCCAGCTTCTCAGCCTTTTCCATCATCTCCTTACAGTAGTCCAGCTTCTCGTTGTCCACCAGGGAATTGCCGATCTCATAGCCCTGTGCCTTCAGGAAGGTATATGCCATACCGCCGCCTATAATCAGGGTGTCACATTTCTCCAGCAGATTGGAGATAACATTCAGCTTATCCGCCACCTTTGCACCGCCCAGGATTGCCACGAAGGGTCTCACCGGATTCTCCACCGCATTGCCCAGGAAGTTGATTTCCTTCTGCATCAGGTAACCCACCACATTGGAGCCGCCCTTGGCGGTAATGCACTTGGTCACGCCCTCTACGGAGGCATGTGCCCTGTGGGAGGAGCCGAATGCGTCACATACATAGTCGTCTGCCAGATCAGCCAGTTCCTGAGAGAACTGTTCGCCGTTCTTGGTCTCCTCCTTGCCGCGGAAACGGGTATTCTGCAGCAGCACCACGTCTCCCTCCTTCATGGCCTCCACAGCGGGGGTGGCAGCCGCGCCGGGCACATTGTAGGCGGCGACGAATACAACCTCCTTGCCCAGCTTCTCAGACAGCCTCCTGGCAACGGGAGCCAGGGACTCCTTCTCGTTGGGGCCTTCCTTTACCTTGCCCAGATGGGAGCAAAGGATCACCTTGCCGCCGTCCTTCATAAGCTTCTGGATGGTGGGCAGCGCCGCCACGATACGGGTCTCATCAGTGATCTCCCCGTTCTTTAACGGCACATTAAAATCACATCTGACCAGAACTCTTCTTCCCTTTACGTTGATATCATCAACGGATTTCTTGTTTAAGCCCATTTCTTGATCTCCTTACCTATATTATTGTTTAGTTGTTTGCAAAATTCCCTTCCAAAGACAGCGGATGGGCATCCACGCCCCTTGCAGGGAACAACTCGCAATTGCCTGTGCTTATTGTGGTTGCTGTATTGGCGCATATAAGTTAAGGGCCCGGTCCAAGGACCGGACCCTTATAGGTCTTATTCATACCAACGGAAAACCCGCAAAGCACATTTTCCACTGTATTATGATACTTATGCCAACTCGCTGAAATACTTGATGGTACGAACCATCTGAGAGGTGTAGCTGTTCTCGTTGTCATACCAGGAAACAACCTGTACCAGAGAGTTGCCGTCCTCCATCTTGGAAACCATGGTCTGGGTAGCGTCGAAGATGGAACCATAGGTGCTGCCGATCACATCGGAGGATACGATCTCGTCCTCGTTGTAACCGAAGGACTCGGTGGCTGCTGCCTTCATGGCTGCGTTGATGCCTTCCTTGGTAACCTCACCCTTTACAACGGCTACCAGAATGGTGGTAGAACCGGTGGGGGTGGGTACGCGCTGTGCGGAGCCGATCAGCTTGCCGTTCAACTCAGGGATAACCAGGCCGATTGCCTTGGCTGCGCCGGTGGAGTTGGGAACGATATTGCAGGCACCTGCACGGCTTCTTCTCAGATCACCCTTTCTCTGAGGACCATCCAGAATCATCTGGTCGCCGGTGTAAGCGTGTACGGTGGTCATGATACCGCTCTGGATAGCAGCGAAATCATTCAGTGCCTTAGCCATGGGAGCCAGGCAGTTGGTGGTGCAGGAGGCTGCGGAGATAACGGTATCCTCAGGCTTTAAGGTGTTGTGGTTTACATTGTATACGATGGTAGGAAGGTCATTGCCTGCAGGAGCAGAGATAACAACCTTGCGGGCACCGGCGGTGATGTGTGCGGAAGCCTTATCCTTGGAGGTATAGAAACCGGTACACTCCAGGACTACGTCTACCTTCAGTTCACCCCAGGGAAGCTTGGAAGCATCCGCCTCTTTGTAGATGGTGATGGTCTTGCCGTTCACGGTGATGTTGTCCTCGCCGGCCTCCACGCTGTCAGCATACTTATACTTGCCCTGGGAAGAGTCATACTTGAGCAGATGCGCCAGCATCTTGGGGCTGGTCAGATCGTTGATTGCCACTACATCATAGCCCTCTGCATCGAACATCTGTCTGAATGCCAGACGACCAATACGGCCAAAACCATTAATTGCTACTCTTACTGCCATTTTAGTTTCCTCCTAAAATTTTATATTATTTTGACAAAAAACTCCGCTGACGGCCAATGCTGACTGCCACTGGATTGTCAAAATTTTGTCAACACTGTTATTTTACCTAATTCCTGTCCAAAATTCAAGATGTAAATCAAAAATATTTGGTAAAACTGGGAATTTTTACAGTTTGTTTATAAATTTATTCCGTGCCCTCCCGAAGCATTCTGTCGTATTCCTCCCAGAGGATATATTTTCCGCCCATGCTCTCCAGATGAGGCGTGTGGAACTGGCAGTCAATCATCAAAAACCCGTTCTGTTCCAGCATCCTGGCCAGGGCAATCAACGCCGCCTTGGAGCCGTTCTCCTTTTCCGAGAACATGCTCTCCCCGAAAAAGCATCGTCCGATGCATACCCCGTAAAGCCCGCCCGCCAGAACATCCTCCTCATAGGCTTCCAGACTCAGGGCATAGCCCTCTTGATTTAACCGGCAATATGCCTCCTCCATTTCGTCCGTAATCCAGGTCCCCTCTTCCGATTCCCTCTTGATCCGGCAGCGGTGCATGGTATCCCCGAAATCCCGGTTTAACAGAAACTTATACGCATGCTTATGAAGATATTTACTCATGGAGCGTGAAACATGGATTTCCCCCGGTATAATGACAAACCGCCGCTTGGGGCACCACCACATGATTTCCTCCCCCGGCGCGTACCAGGGGAAAATCCCGTGAGTATACGCCAGCAGGAGCCGCTCCACACACAGGTCGCCTCCCACGGCCAGCAGCCCGTCCTCTTCGGCCAGCACGGGATCTGGAAAGGATATTTCTTTATCATTTAAACGATATACCGGCATCCTGTCTGCTCCTTTTCATTTTGTACGCACGAGCGAATGTAGCCTGCTGACCACAAATGTCCCGTCAGTGCAGGAAAGGGCACAACTCCCGCCCTCCTTCAGCGCCCCAAACAATATTTCGTCCACCAAAAGGGGCTTGATCTCTCCCTGTATCACCCGCTCGATTTCCCTTGCGCCGAACTCTGCGCTGGTTCCCTTCTTTTTGACCAGGTCCCTGGCTCCTTCGTCCACTGACAGTTCTACATTTTTCCGCAGGAGCAATTGCCCAAGCTCGTCCAGCTTTTTGTCCACGATCCGCCGGGCCATTTTGTCGTCCATACCGTTAAACACCACGGTCCTGGTCAGGCGGTTGCGGAATTCGGGCTGGAAGCTGCGCTTTACCTCCTCCAGAATGGCTTCCGTCCCGGTATCCGATCCGCCAAAGCCGATGCCGGGCTTTCCGACCCGGCTGGCCCCTGCGTTGGAGGTCATGATGAGAAGTACAT
>CAMWSA010000073.1 GCA_947176785.1 uncultured Lachnospiraceae bacterium | reverse complement strand
GAACCCTGGTGTGCAGGGAGCAGGGGGAAAACTGCGTGAATCTGACAGGGGACAGCGGTATGGGAACCGCAGGCAGCGGCGACGTACTCACCGGTATCATAGCCGCCCTGCTGGCGCAGGGGGCGGATGCTTTTTCGGCGGCCGGCGTGGGCGTATATCTCCACGGCCTTGCAGGGGAGGACGCGGCGCGGCGGTACAGCAGTTACGGACTGACCGCCGGAAAGCTGGCGGATGCCATCGGGGAAATGATCGCCGGGGAAGCGGCGGAACACTAAAACAACAGATCCCTGTTCAACGCATGGATGAATGCCTGGATGCCTGAAGCGGCCAGACATTCATCGCCAGGCATGTGGGACGGCAGGGGAACTGCGGAACGCTATACTCACCAGCGGTTAGATTTTCCTTCCTGCCCGGCGCATGACGTCCGATTATGCGGCATGTGCCGGGCGGGAATTGGAAAATCTTAGCGCTCGTCAGTATAAATCAAGAGGTAAGGATAATGGATATCAGAGAGTGGGAATACAGCAGAGTGTACGCGCAGATTGACCTGGATGCCATAAAGGCCAATCTGGAGCGGATCGGGTTACGGACGGGATCCCGGGCGAAAGTTCTGGCTGTGGTGAAATGTGACGGCTACGGCCATGGCAGTGTGCCCATTGCCAGGGCCATAGAAGATATGGAGACGGTGGGGGGATATGCCACTGCCACGGCGGAGGAAGCTCTGGAACTGCGCCAGGCAGGGATACAAAAGCCCATTTTGATCCTGGGCTATACCTTCCCTTATGCCTATGAAGAACTGATTCGCCGGAAGGTGCGCATGACCGTGTTCAGGGAGGATACCCTGGGGCAGCTGGAGGAGGCGGCAAAGCGTGCGGGAGCAAAGGCCATTGTACATGTGAAGGTGGACACGGGAATGGGGAGAGTGGGGATATGGCCTCATGAGGAGAAGCTGGCTTTTCTGCAGCGGATTGCCGATTCCGGTTATCTGGAACTGGAGGGAATTTTCACCCATTTTGCCAGGGCGGACGAGAGGGACATGGGGTACACTCTGGAACAGCTGGAGCGCTTCGGACAGTTTGTAGCGCTGGCGGAGGCACGGCTGGGGAGGCGGATTCCCTGCCGCCATGCCGCCAACAGCGCCGGGACCGTCAGGCTGAGGGAGGCTCACCTGGACCTGGTGCGGGCGGGGATCATTTTGTACGGTCTGTACCCCTCGGAGGAGATGGCCGGGGAGGCGGACTGGCTGCAGCCCGCCCTGTCCCTGCACAGCCACCTGGTCTATGTGAAGGAGGTGGAACCGGGGCAGAGCATCAGCTATGGAGGCACTTTCACGGCAAAAGAGCGGATGCGGGTGGGCACCATACCCGTCGGATATGGGGACGGCTACCCCCGGAGCCTTTCGGGAAAGGGCAGTGTCCTGATCCGGGGAAAAAGAGTCCCCATACTGGGCAGAGTATGTATGGATCAGCTGATGGCGGATCTGACCACCCTGCCGGAGGTGACAGAGGGAGAACCGGTGGTGCTGCTGGGCCGGGACGGCCAGGAAGAGATCACAGCCCAGGAACTGGGAACTTTGTCAGGGCGCTTCAACTATGAACTCATGTGTGACATAAGTCCCCGAGTCCCCCGCATCTATTTAAAGGACGGTCATCTGCTGCGCTATACTAACGACCGATAAGATTTTCCGATTCCTGCACGGCACATGCTGCATAATTACAGTAAACGGCATATGTCGGAGGCTTATGGCAACATGTGCCGACAGGAAGGAAAATCTAACCGGCCGTGCATATAAATCCGGTTCCGGCAAAGTTTTTGCCGCATCTGTATACCTTGAGAAGAAATGGAAATACTCAGAGTAAACGAAGAATTCGAGAGGTATCAGGAAATGAAAAGAGGAGATATTTTTTATGCGGATCTGCGCCCCGTAATAGGCTCAGAACAAGGGGGCATCCGGCCGGTGCTGATCATACAGAACGACGTGGGCAACCGGCACAGCCCTACGGTGATCTGTGCGGCCATCACCTCCAAGATGAACAAGGCGAAGCTTCCCACCCATATTGAACTGAGCGCGCAGGACTATGACATGGATAAGGATTCCGTGATCCTGCTTGAGCAGCTGCGGACCATCGACAAGAAGCGCCTCAAGACAAAGGTCTGCCATCTGGAGGGGGAGATCATGAGGAAAGTCAACAGGGCGCTGATGATCAGTCTGGAACTGGATACATAAAAAGAGACTGTTCCTTGACGAATAGAGTTAATGATGGTATGATTAACAGCATCTGATATGTAATTTTATTATAAAGGAGTGATTGGGAAATGGACGACAGTGGGCCCACTGCCAGTATAATTTTTGTGATTCTTGTATTGATTGATATGTTTTTCCATGGTTTTGGCGAGGCGGTTGAGCAGCTGGGTGTCAAGGATGTGGAGAAGAGGGCTGCGGAGGAGAAGGACCGCCGCTCACAGCGGCTGCTGAAAATATTGCAGGACCCCACCCGGTATGTGAATTTCATGCAGCTGGTCATCACCCTGAACAATGTGCTGATAGGCGGTGTGTATCTGGGAATCTGGCTGCGGTCGGTGCGCAGCTTCCTGGCGGGATTTGCGCAGCGGAACCTGGCTGAAGTCATTGTGATCCCGGTGGCTTTGATCACTGCCTTTTCCGCAGTTGTCGCCATGATTTTCATGCTGTACATATTGCTGACCTTCGGCGTGCTTCTGCCCAAGAAGATTGCCAGGCGTCTGCCGGAGAGATGGGCCTACGCCAGCATAGACATCGTGTATGTGGTGATGAAGCTGCTGATCCCCTTTACCGGGCTGGTGACGGCATCCGCAAATTTGATCCTGCGGATTTTCGGTGCGAAAAATGTGGGCGACGAGGCGGACGTTACAGAGGAAGAGATCATCAACATGGTCAACGAGGGGCATGAGCAGGGCATTATCCAGGCCAGCGAGGCGGAGATGATCTCCAATATTTTTGAGTTTGGGGATAAGGAAGCCCAGGATATCATGACCCATCGGAACAATATCGTGGCACTGGACGGCTCCATGCTGCTGCAGGATGCACTGGATTTTCTGGCGGAGGGCAAGAACAGCCGTTACCCGGTATATGAGGAAAACATGGATCATATCGTAGGTATCCTCTATCTGAAGGATGCCCTGCGGTATCATCATACAGAGGACAAGCAGTACTGTAGTATAGGGCAGTTGGATGATTTGCTGCGGGAGCCGGTGTACATTCCCCAGACCAGGAATATTGATGAGTTGTTCCGCCAGATGCAGTCGGGCAAGCTGCAGATGGTGATTGTGGTGGACGAGTACGGCCAGACGGCGGGTCTGGTGACTATGGAGGACATTCTGGAGGAGATCGTGGGCAACATCCTGGATGAGTATGATGAGGAAGAGGAATTCATCGAGGAAAAGGGTAATGACGAGTATGTCATTGAGGGAAAAACCCCCCTGGAGGATCTGGAAGAGCGGTTCCGCATTTCTTTTCATGAGGAGGACTTTGAGACCCTTAACGGCTTCCTGATATCCAAGATGGACAAGATTCCCGACGAGGATGAGGAGTTTGAAATCTCGGTGGAAGGCTATCACTTTAAGGTTTTGTCCGTGGAAAACAAGATGATCCACAGTGTGCTGGTGACGAAGATGCCTGAGGAGACAGCTTCGGAGGAGGATGAGGCACATGAGGAGGAGCCGTGACAGGGGCAAGGCAGGAGTCTTACGCAGGCGAAGGCCCGAACATGAAACAGCAGAATATGCGGAACTCTAAATAACCTGCAAAGGGCAGGAAGAAACGGAAACAGTCTCAAAGCACAGGCGCAGGGGCGTCGCAGCGGGAGGCGGAATTTAATAAAGGAGAAGAGAGATGTCAGGACATTCTAAATTCGCGAATATTAAGCATAAGAAGGAAAAGAACGATGCGGCAAAGGGGAAGATTTTTACCATTCTCGGACGTGAGATTGCCGTGGCGGTAAAGGAGGGCGGACCGGACCCGAATAATAATTTCAAGCTGGCGACGGTTATCGCCAAGGCCAAGTCCAACAATATGCCCAACGACACCATCGAACGGGGCATTAAGAAGGCGGCCGGCGACGTGGGCAATGTAAATTACGAATATATCACCTATGAGGGTTATGGACCGGGCGGGACGGCCATTATTGTAGATACGCTTACGGACAACAAGAACCGCACCGCCGCCAATGTGAGGAGCGCCTTCACCAAGGGACAGGGCAACGTCGGCACTCCCGGCTGTGTCTCCTTCATGTTTGACAGGAAGGGGCAGATCATCATTGACCGGGAAGAGTGCGACATGGAGTTCGACGATCTGATGATGGTGGCGCTTGACGCGGGCGCAGATGATATCTCGGAGGAGGAGGACAGCTTCGAAGTGCTTACTGCCCCGGACGCTTTGGAGACGGTGCGAAAGGGGCTGGAGGAAGCCGGCGTGCCCATGGTCAGCGCGGAAGTAACCATGCTGCCCCAGAATTACGTGACGCTGACGGACGAGACGGCCATTAAGAACCTCACCAGGATTCTGGATATTCTGGATGACGACGATGACGTGCAGAATGTGTACCACAACTGGGATGAGTGAGGGCGGATGCGGAAGGGTTGATCTAAAATCAGCGGGTTTCCGGTCGGCACACGGTTCAGGAAACGGGCGTCGGAGCGGCCATATCCTGATCGCCGGCATTGTGTGCTGTCCGTAAACCCGCAGTACTAAAATAGGAGAGATGAGTAATGGACAGACTGGCAATCGTAGTCCCCTGCTATAACGAGGAGGAGGTGCTGAAGATTGCTTCCCAGGCCCTGCGGGAGGTACTCTGCGATCTTGCGGCCAAGAACAAGATAGCCTCGGACAGCTTTATTTTGTTTGTAAACGACGGAAGCAAAGACAGGACCTGGGAGTTGATTGAGGAGGAACACAGGCTGTACCCGGACCAGGTCCGCGGCGTGAAGCTGGCGGGTAATGTGGGACATCAGTTTGCGCTGACGGCAGGGCTTTTGACAGCCATGGAGCGCAGTGACGTGACGGTTTCCATAGACGCGGACTTACAGGACGACGTGGCTGTGATCGAGGAGATGATTGACAAATTTCACGGAGGCAGCGATATTGTCTATGGTGTTCGCAAGGAGCGGAAAAACGACACCTTCTTCAAGCGCACCACGGCGCAGGCATTCTATAAGCTGATGGCCCTCATGGGGGTTAAGACAGTTTATAACCATGCGGATTTCCGGCTGATGTCCAGGCGTGCAGTGGAACAGTTCTCTCAGTACAAGGAGACCAACCTTTTCCTGCGCGGCATGATGCCGCTGATTGGCTATCAGACAGAGAGCGTCTATTATGACAGAAAAGAGCGTGTGGCCGGAGAGTCCAAGTACCCGCTGAAAAAGATGCTGGCGCTGGCCTTTAACGGCATTTCTTCTTTCAGTGTAAAGCCGATCAGCATGATTATGGGGCTGGGATTATTTATCATTGTCTGTTCCATGCTGGCTGCGGTTTATGCGTTGATTTCCTATTTTACCGGCAGTGTGGTGCCGGGATGGACCTCGTTGATCCTGTCCATCTGGTTTTTGGGCGGATTGCAGTTGATGGCCATAGGTATGGTAGGCCAGTATATCGGCAAGATCTATATGGAGGTAAAGCAGCGTCCCAGATACAATATCGAGAAGGTACTGGAGCGGGAGAGCCTGGTGAAAGAGCAGGAAACGTAGGATGAGTTATAAGAAGAATGCGGTAAGCTACGGAATATGGGCGCTTTATCTGATGGGCATGGGTGTCGTGCTGTCCTTTTTGGGCATGGTGCTGGGACATCAGGGCACAGGAGTCCCCTATATGGCATTTACGCTCCTGGTGCTGGCTGCCGGGGGGATTTTTCTGGCCTATTTCCTGGTCAAAAAGCTTATGGACAGCGAGCGTGTCAGGAAGACGGCCGGCGGCAGGACCGGCCTGATCGAGGGGGCTGCGGTGGCGGCGCTTCTGTCGGCGGGGCTTGTTCTTCGCCTGGCCATGATGGGAAGAGCCGGGGAGGAAGCCGCCTATTATGAGGTTGCCAAGGTCACGGAGGGAGGGATGCGGGTCCAGCTGGTACAGGGCAGCGTCTATTACTACCTCTGTCTGTTGAATCTGCTCTTTCGGCTGGTGGGCAACAGGTGGACGGCGGGCATTGCGTTGCAGATCGTGTTACAGATGCTGGGGATTATGATTGCCTATTTTGCCGTGAAGCGTCTGTCCGGCAGGGGACCGGCCCTGGTTTCTCTGCTTTTCCTGACAGTGGCTCCCGGCTCTGTAAGAGATGGGATAACCTACTCCCCCAAGATGCTGTATTTTTGCATATATGCACTGATTCTGCTGGTTATCGCCCAGTATCTGGGACAAAGCGCCCGGCCCGGCGGCAAGCTTACCTGGGTACTGGCTCCGGCGTGCGGAGCGTTGGTGGCCTTGGCGGGGTATGTGGATATCGTGGGTTTTACCCTGGCAATCCCTCTGGGCGGCCTGCTGGTGTTAAAGCGTCAGCAGCGGGGCGTGCTGCGATGGATGGCCCAGTTCATGCTGTCGATGCTGTCCATGGGGGGCGTATTCTGTATGCTGGTACTGCTGGACAGTTCCATGAGCGGCAGTACCTTTGGACGTGTGCTGGGAGCCTGGGGTGTCACTTACGGCTTAAAGGGTGCGGATTACAGCTTCTTTTTTCAGGAAGGAGGCTATGAGACCATCCTGCTGCTGCTGTTGATGGCACTGGGAATCTTCACCTTCATGCGCAGGAAGAATGAGGAGAGGTTTTCGCCCTGGGTGATGCTGGTGTTGTCCGTCACACTGATGCGGGTGCTGGGTGTCGTGACACCCAATATGAACGGCAGCTTTCAGATGTATTTTGCCATGACGGGACTGGCCGGAGTGGCGTTTTGCGAGTTGTTTGTCCGGGATGGCGGCAGGGCGGAGGAGCCGTCGGAATCCGTGGCCGTGCAGGCCGGGGACCCCCCGGAATCCGTGGCCGCGCAGGCCATGGGGAGTCCGGAACCTGTGGCCGGGCAGACTGAGGTAGAAGCCTCCGATGGCCCACGGCCTCCGGAGCGTTTCCCCGGCGGGAAATCAAAGAAGAATGTCGGTGGGGCGGAGACCGGACAAACCGGCAAAAAGGGGCGATTCCCCAAATCTGCCCGCAGTGTTGGAAGAAGACGGAGACAATGGAAGCAGGGAGACGCGACGGCAGTAGAGTCAATGTCCCGGGAAACAGGGTCAGCGCACCGTGCGCCGGGGTCTGTGGTCCCTACAGCGGAGGTAAAGAGAGATATGACGGAGAAGAGACAGGATGAGTCCAAGCAGGTGCAGTTGATCGAGAATCCCCTGCCCTTGCCCAAAAAGCATGTGAAAAAGGTGATGGATTACCCGCTCCAGCCCGACGAGTCCCAGATGCATTACGATATCGATGTGGACCCCAAGGATGATTTCGATTTTTAATGTTACTAATTTCTGCTTTCGGTCCTGCAAAAGCCATATATGGAAGCTTTTGCAGGACCGAAAGCGAAATTTCCAGTGTCGTTGACATAAACTTGTGAGAATGAAAACCGCATATCTGGTTACTATAAGAGAAGAACCGTCACGGTTCTTTTCTTATCGTTACCGATAGTAATAATTTCAATTGAAGCCCTGCCCTAACCTGTACACACGGTTTTGACAGGAGCTGAAAGCAGAAATTACGATATCGTTTCCTGTAGATTATCCGGAGATTGGGGGATCATTATGAGCGAGCAAAACGAGAAAAGTCAACGCATTGAGGAAGAAGAGCATCGGGATGGGCGCATTGAGAAGATTGGGCAGATAACCCTGAACCAGAATGCGGACCACAAGAACATCCACTTATTGTCCATTATCGGTGAGATCGAAGGGCATGACAACCTGTCCGGCAATTCCAAGACCACAAAATATGAACATATCCTGCCTCAGTTAGCCGCCATTGAGGACAGCCGGGAGATCGACGGTGTGCTGGTGATCCTGAATACCATGGGGGGAGATGTGGAGGCGGGGCTGGCTATAGCAGAGATGCTGGCCTCTCTGAGCAAGCCCACGGTATCCCTGGTGCTGGGCGGCAGTCATTCCATTGGCGTACCCATCGCCGTCAGCACGCAGTATTCCTTTATCGTGCCCACGGGAACCATGGTGATCCATCCGGTGCGCATGAACGGCACCGTTATCGGTGTGCCCCAGACCTTTGATTATTTCAAACAGATCCAGGACCGGATTACGGGGTTTGTATGTAGCCATTGCAGCATCGGGCAGGATCGCCTGGAGGGGCTGATGATGGAGACAGGGATGCTCACCAAGGATGTGGGTACTATATTGGTGGGGCAGGAGGCGGTCAAAATGGGCATCATCAACGAGGTGGGCGGCATAGACAAGGCCGTGGGCAAGCTCCACGAGTTGATGCGGGAAGGCGATACGCTAAATTAAAGGATGACAAGCGGCGAAGGAAATGCTATAATAATACTTGTTTGTCCAGAGCCGGGGCGAAGGCTCCGGACTCTTGAGATATAAAACACAATAGGAGTATGATGAGATGGCAAATTCATCAGGCAAAAGGGCATCCACCCCGGCGGGCAAGCGCGGCGGCAAGAAGTCGTCCGGCTCCGGCAGGAAGGGCAATGCCCCTACATATGATTATGAGAAAGAAAGCGAATTGTTTCACGAGATAGGATTGATTATTTTTTTCATCCTTATGGTGATTTTGTTTTTGTGTAATTTTGGCATTATCGGTCCGGTTGGCAATGCGATCAGCGGGGTCCTGTTTGGCCTGTTTGGACTGACCTCTTACACCGTGCCGGTGCTTTTGTTTGTGGCGGTGTCTTTCTGGTATGCCAACTCCGGCAATCCCAACGCACTGCGCAAGCTGATTTCAGGAGGCGTGCTGTTTTTGATGATCGGTGTGGTCTGCGAACTGTTTGCGCAAAGCAGCCTGGCCCTGGAGAGATATGATATCAGACAGATCTATGAGACGGCCCGTACAGACAGGATCGGCGGCGGTGTCCTGGGCGGCAGTCTGGCTTATCTGCTGCACCACTACCTGGAGACAATAGGCACGGTGCTGGTGGTGCTGCTATGCGGTGCCATCAGTTTTATCCTGATGACAGAGCGCTCCCTGATCAGCGGCGTGAAGAGCGGCGGTTTCCGGATGCTTCAGCGCACCAGGGAAGATTCCCAGCGGCGGAGGGAATATGCAAGGCAGCGGCGGGAAGAGCAGGAGGAGGAATATCTCAGCCGCCGGGAGCAGCGTCAGGAGGCTGAGAGGCTTCGCCGGGAACAGCGTCAGGAGGCGGACAGGCTTCGCCGGGAGGAGCAGGAGCAGACCAGGGCCAGACGGGAAGAGGAGCGCCGCCAGAGGACTCTGGAGAGGGAAAGCGGCAGGCAGCAGCGCCGGGAGGAGAAGGAGACGGAGAAGATCCTGCGCATGGACAGAAAGGTGTCCGGTGTGATACTGGACACGGCCATTGCCCGTGAGACCGAGGAGCGCAGGCGTGATGATATCCATGAGATTATGTGGAACGAGGGCATGGAGGGATATGATGCCCCGGAGGAAGGGAACATTGTGTCAGAAGAACCAGAGGCGGCGGATAACAGGACTTCCGGCAGTATATTTGATTTTGATAATATCCGGATACGCAGCGCGCACCAATTGACGATTGATGAGGCACCGGAGGAGGAGCCAGAGCAGTTTTACTCCACGCTGGATCCGGAAGCTTCCGCATCGGGAGGAGTCCTGCGCGGCAGTCAGCCGATGGCAGTCAATCCCCTGGCAGAGACTTCCACTGAAAACTTATCTGAGGACAATATGTATGGAACAGAGAGTCCTGCGGCGGTTGAGGACATGCAGAAACCGGCTGTCGGACAGGATATCCGGATTCACCGGGAGGATATACCGGAGCCGCCCGGGCAGCGCAGCAGGCCGGCGGCACGCTTAAATGAAGAGGAGCAAAGCACCGATGCGGTGACCGGTCAGGTCAACAAGGAAATCCAGAGTATGGCGGCCGGACGGGAGGCTGTGCCGCCCAAGCAATATATGTTTCCGCCCATCTCCCTGCTGCAGAAGGGCAAGGGCGGGAGCAAGGATTCCACCCAGGAACTAAAGGCGACAGCCATGCGTCTGCAACAGACCCTGGAGAACTTCGGTGTCAGGGTCACCATCACTGACATCAGCCAGGGCCCCAGCGTGACCCGGTATGAGCTGCAGCCGGAGCAGGGGGTCAAGGTCAGCAAGATCGTGAGCCTCACCGATGATATCAAGCTGAATTTGGCGGCTACGGATATCCGTATCGAGGCACCCATACCGGGCAAGGCGGCCATCGGTATCGAAGTGCCCAACAAGGAAAATATGATGGTTGCCCTGCGGGAACTGCTGGAGAGCAGGGAGTTTAAGGAATTTCCCTCCAACCTTGCGTTTGCCGTGGGAAAGGATATCGGGGGACAGACGGTGGTGTCGGACATCGCCAAGATGCCCCATATGTTGATTGCAGGTGCCACCGGCTCCGGCAAGTCCGTGTGTATCAACACGCTGATTATGAGTATCCTGTACAAGGCGCATCCGGATGATGTGAAGCTGATCATGGTGGATCCCAAGGTGGTGGAACTCAGCGTGTATAACGGGATCCCTCACCTGCTGATCCCGGTGGTGACGGACCCCAAGAAGGCATCCGCCGCCCTGCACTGGGGTGTGGCGGAGATGACAGACCGATACAAGAAATTTGCGGATTTCAATGTCCGTGACATGAAGGGGTACAACAAAAAGGTGGAGGCTATGCGGGAGAGTGATCCCGAGGCACCGGCCAAGCTGCCCCAGATCGTCATCATTGTGGACGAGTTGGCGGACCTTATGATGGTGGCTCCCGGCGAGGTGGAGGAGTCCATCTGCCGTCTGGCTCAGCTGGCCAGGGCGGCGGGCATCCATCTGATTATTGCCACCCAGCGGCCCAGCGTGGATGTCATCACCGGACTGATCAAGGCCAACATGCCCAGCCGGGTAGCCTTCTCCGTGTCCAGCGGCGTGGATTCCCGCACCATTCTGGATATGAACGGGGCCGAGAAGCTGCTGGGCAAGGGCGATATGCTGTTTTATCCCCAGGGTTACTCCAAACCGGCCCGGGTGCAGGGCGCTTTTGTATCGGACAAGGAAGTGTCGGACGTAGTGGATTTCCTGAAAAATCAGACGCTTGGCAACACCTATGCAGCCGATGTGGAGGAGCAGCTGAAGAGTATGGGCGCTTCCGGCGGCGGCCCTGGAGGCGGCGACGAGAGAGACGAGTACTTCGAGGAGGCCGGACGTTTTATCATAGACAAGGACAAAGCCTCCATCGGTATGCTGCAGCGTGCTTTTAAGATCGGCTTCAACCGTGCGGCGAGAATCATGGAACAGCTTCATGATTACGGTGTGGTGGGAGATGAAGAGGGTACCAAACCCCGCAAGATTTTGATGAGTACGGAAGAGTTCGAACAGCTGCTGGAAGAAATTTAGGGTGCATTTCCATCTTGAAAAGAAAAAGCTCATAAGGATATACGAAACTCTAAAACGGGACTCTAGACAGGAAAGAGGTAAGCATGAAAACAGACATTCAGATCGCACAGGAGGCAGTGCTGGTGCCTGTCATTGAAGTGGCAGAGCGGGCGGGGATTCCCCAGGAGGAACTGGAACTGTATGGCAGGTACAAGGCCAAGATATCAGATACATATTTAAGGCAGCTCCAGGACAGGCCGGACGGTAAGCTGATCCTGGTGACAGCCATCAACCCCACCCCCGCCGGGGAGGGGAAGACCACGGTCACTGTGGGGCTGGGGGACGCCTTCGGCCAG
>CAMWSA010000072.1 GCA_947176785.1 uncultured Lachnospiraceae bacterium | reverse complement strand
CAGCAGGAGTCCAGTCAGCCGGCGGAGCAGGAGGAGGAACTGCTGTCCGGCAAGCATCATGTGAAGATCAATATGAAGGATTATGGCACCATCGAGGTTGAACTGGATGCGGACCAGGCTCCCATCACCGTGACCAACTTTGTGAATCTGGCAAAGGACGGCTTCTATGACGGCCTTACCTTCCACCGGATCATAGAGGGCTTCATGATGCAGGGCGGCGACCCCAGAGGCAACGGCACCGGCGGCTCCGGCCAGGAGATCAAGGGGGAATTTAGTGAGAACGGCGTGGACAACACCCTGTCACATACCCGCGGGGCCATCTCCATGGCCAGGTCGCAGATCCTGGATTCCGCCAGTTCCCAGTTTTTCATCATGCATCAGGACGGCACGGCCCTGGACGGTCAGTATGCCTGCTTTGGATATGTGACCAGCGGCATGGAAATTGTGGACGAGATCTGTGAGAATGCTGTGGTGATCGACGGCAACGGCACCGTTCCGTCAGAGAACCAGCCAGTGATTGAGAGTATTGAAGTGGTAGATTAATGTGACGGCGCTGCGCCGCTTTATCCCAAACCCGGATGCCTGCTTTTTAATTAGACACTAAACAACGAAATCCTGCGCATAAATGGAAAAAATTCAGCGTGGGTTCCGGTGTATCCGGGTTAGGGTAAATTAGCAGACAAATATTCCTTTTACTTTTTGTGCTGCCGAATCTGGGTATTGGCGATTTTACTAATTACAGATTAGTACTGAAAATTGTCTGTGATACAATCAGACCGGATAATCGGAAGGCTTGGCTGACGAAAAATGATAAAAAAATCCGTGTGGAAGATATTGATTGCCTTGATTTCTGGATTAACTATTTTGGATGCTGCTATCCGAATGGTTATGAGAGTGCAGTAAAAAGTATAAATACATAAGGGCAGGGGAGGAAGGATGAACGCAGTCTACAGAGACATTTTCCGGGCAGTCCATGAGGGAAAATGGCTTAGCATCGAGTATCGGAACCAGGAGGATAAGATCACGAAATACTGGATCGGCATCCGGGATCTGGATGCGCGCAGGAAAGTTATGACTGTGGACGGCCTGCATCTGGGGCAGTACACGGTGGCTGAACTCAGAATCCACATTGACTCCATCCAGTCCTCCCGGGTGGTGGAGGGTTCCTATTGCCCCGTGAACGAAAAGCTGGTGGAGGATATCTACCAAAGTCCCTGCAAATATAAGACACTGTTTGACAATGTGGCAAATCTGAAAATCTTAAACTATCTGGAGATGTGCAACCGTCTGGACACCACTCCCTATATTGCGGATTTTGAACTGATCCGATATCTGGACCGGGAAAAACTGACGGGGGAGACCTATGAACTCAGCGAGGAACAATTTCAGGAGATTGTAAAAAAATTTCAGTACAAAACCCGTCAGCCCGAGCGCCGGGACGGTTCCCTGCGCCTGCAGCAGCTGGCAATGAATGTTCTGAGCATCCATACGCAGCGGGGCCTGCATGTGCTGGCCTACCGCAGTCTGAATCTGGATATCAAGAGACGGGTGCTGCGCCCCGACGAGGAGATCACGGTCTGCACGGAGTTCACTGTGGACGGTGCCACCCAGAGCATCCGCAGATATCTGGACGCGGAGGACTATGATCTGATCCGGGATTTTGCCAAAAACCAGGAGCGCATCAAGAACTGCATCAACAGATATACCCAAAGGCGCTACGGCCTGGTGGACGACATGCCCTATATCATCGGCCTGGGGATGGATATTGCTCTAGATCTGCACAAGGAGTACAAGGCCATCATGAAGCTGTACCAGGAGGACAAGGTGCCCGTGCCCATCCGGGCATTCTTCGGGGATCTGCTGGAGCGCCCCAGAGCGCGCCAGGCCAGTCCCATAGCCCTGATCAACCAGCGGGTCAATTTGGATCAGCTGCTGGCTATCAACAATGCCATGAAATACCCCGTAGCCTATATCCAGGGTCCGCCGGGCACGGGCAAAACCAACACGATTCTGGGCACTATCATGACCGCTTTTTTCAACGACAAGACCGTCCTTTTTGCCTCCAACAACAACCACCCCATAGACGGCGTCTGTGACAGGCTCACCAGCCTGCAATACCATGGAAAGCCCATCCCTTTCCCCATCCTGCGTCTGGGCAACCGGGATATGGTGAGGCAGGCCATCCTGTACATCCGGGATTTATACCGGCGCACCCAGTCCGTGTCGGTGTTCGAGGGAACCCTGGACCGAAACAAGGATGAGCGCCGGCAGCGGGCCAGGCAGCTCTCGGAGCTTTTGAAAAAATACGATGATATCCTGGACTACCGGGAGCGCAAGGAAACCATTGAGCGCATGCTGGAATACCAGAGCGGCCATGAAATGTCCGCCCAGATGCTCCCCTTTCAGGCCGACCTGGGCGGCAGACAGCTGAAGCAGATTGAGCGGCATCTGACAAATGCGGGCACGGTGACGGAGGAACAGGCCATGGCGCTGGTGGACAGAGATGTGGAGGAATTGAAAAAATACCTCTACTACACCGGGGCGGGCCGTATGAAGCGGCTGGCGGACAAGGAGTTTGACAAGCTGCGGGAAATCCTGGGGGAGGAGGATCTGGACAAAGCCACGGAGGCTTTTGCCAAATATCTGGGGGAGAAAAAGAATCTGCTGCGCCTGCAGAAAATATTTCCCGTCATCGCAACCACCTGCATCTCCGCCCACCGCCTGGGGGAGCCGGAGCCCATGTTCGACATGGTGATCATGGATGAGGCAAGCCAGTGCAACACGGCGGTGTCCCTGGTGCCCATCCTGCGGGGCAGCAGCCTGATGCTGGTGGGGGATCCCCAGCAGCTGAGCCCGGTGATCCTGCTGGATGAACTGGTTAATGAGAGGCTGAAAAAACGGTACAATGTGTCCGAAGAATATGATTACCGCAAAAATTCCATCTACAAGGTCTATCTGGCCTGTGACGCCGTCAGTGATGAGATCCTGCTGCACAACCACTACAGATGCCATCCCAGCATCATAGAATTCAACAACAGGAAATACTATAATTCCAGGCTGCAGGTCAAAACGGTCAGTCAGGAGCCGGTTCCCCTGGAGTATCTGGACATGCAGGATGCCTGGTCTGATATGAGAAACACGGCCCCGGCGGAGGCCAGGGCCATCGCCGGGTATGCAGCCGCTCACAGGGACCGGTCCATTGGCATCATCACGCCCTTTGTGAACCAGAAACAGTTGATCGAACAGGCGCTGAAGGAGGTGGGGGTCACCGATGTGACCTGCGGTACGGTCCATGCGTTCCAGGGGGATGAAAAGGATGTGGTCTTATTTTCCACAGCCATCACCGACCAGACTCAGTCGGGCACCTATGAGTGGCTGAAAAATAACAAGGAACTGATCAACGTGGCTACTTCCCGGGCCAGGGACAAGCTGATCGTGCTGGGCAGCCAGAAGAATTTGAACCGCCTGCACCAGGAGGGCGGCCAGGACGACCTGTACGAGCTGGTGCAGTATGTGCGCAGCAACGGTCAGACCACGGTGACGCCCAAGAAAGCCCACTCCCGGGCCCTGGGAGTCAAGCCCTTCAGCACCGCTACAGAGGAGGCTTTTTTGCAGAACCTAAACCACGCCCTGGGAAATATCTGGCTCAGCCAGAGCCGATATGCGGTCCATAAGGAAGTGCCCATCTCCCAGGTATTCCGGACCAACGACACTTTTGATGATCTGTTCTACAGCGGCCGGTTTGATTTTGTGGTCTATGAAAGACAGGGAGAGCAGGAACTGCCCATGCTGGCCATCGAACTGGACGGCAAAGAACACTTCGAGGACGAGGCGGTGCGCCGAAGGGACGAGAAGAAAAACCGGATCTGCAAGGAACACAATCTGCAGGTGATCCGGGTGGAGAACTCCTACGCCAGACGCTACAATTATATCAAGGAAATCCTGTTGGATTACTTCTCCAAGATGCGCTGACGGCCAAACCGCCCGCTGCGATATGACATTTGGCCGGAGGAAATCTGTTTTTCTGATAAAGACTTTTATCAGGGATAGGGCATTTGCGGCATATTTGCACACTGTCAGGGCTGACAGACAGAACTGTTTAAAACGTCAGCTTGAAGACGGGGAGCATCCAGTATTATGTCTTCGTGAATAATTAAGAATAAATAATATTGGGTTCTGAAGTTACAAAATTGATGCAGCCATCCTAAATCTTCAATAAGATAACTTGACTTGGCGATTTCTAAAAACTATAATATAAAAATGTGTCGAATTTCAGTAAATCGAGGCACAGATTAAGGAGAAATGAACATAATTTTAAGAATAATCCTCCAAGATGATTATTGGGGATGTAAACGAGAGAACGCAATATAATAGGGGAAAGGCTGGCGTGTTTGAATATAGAATGATGAATTTGAAATCTCATGAAGACAAAGTTCCGATAGAACGATATTCCCCCAGGCACAATAAGTTGAAAGCACTTTTTTGGGTAGGACTTATGCTATCTCCTGGAATATTTTTGGATGCTGTGTATTATGGATATGTCAATTGTGAATGGATTATGCAGTTATTTCACTCTTTGTCAGATATTACAGGAGTTACATACCAAGGGGCACTTGGTATTCTTGGAAGTACAGTTGGTGTGGTTATGACGATGGTAAATCTATTCCTTGCCACTGGTATAAGCTTGGCCCAAAGAAAGGGGGAGCATGTATATGGAATATCCCGCTCTGAACTTGAAGAATTTTATACTAAGCGTTATAGGGGTACAAGGAACGTAAGTCTTATTATTCCATTTATTGCACCAGTACTTATAATTGTTTTCTTAAATTGCTCAATGTGTATAACTGGTTACCTTTTGTATCTATACTGCTATTTCAGCTACTTTACATATTATCGTATGCATGAGCAGAGTTATAATAAGGAGCGTAATCAGTCTGCGGTCGTGGAGAAAATACTTGCTGAATATCAAAGGGGAACAGAAAGTGGACGGCTGGCTGTGCAAGTGATATTTGAGAAAATGAGAAATGGTGTTGTCAAGGAAAACAATTGGAACGAAATGGGAATAATTTACAGGAAGTTTATGGGGAAGTTTCCACAAGATGATTTATATGGTGCATATAATTTAAGCAGTGAGTTTTTTCATATTCTCTTTTTTCATGGCCCTCAAATACACGAAATAGGAGCGCAGAAGTTTGTTAGAGAATTTATTCGTGACTTTGATGGGAAAAGTCATAGTAATATTTCAGATATAGAATGGGTCAAGCTGTTTGCCATATTAGAAATAGCTGTAATGGATATGGATGAAGTGAATTTGATTAGCTTTTTGAATTGGATTCAGAACTATAAAATCCGTAAAGAAGAGTCAATGCAACAGGGCGGTTCGGAAATGGATTCTCATACAATACAAATGCAAAGAGTAATGGTTTGCGTTTTCCTTGAGTGTAGATTTCAAAATGTTTCTCCAAGAGCAATAACATTGCCGATGGCAAAGATTGCTAAAGAAAGCTGGTATGCAATCAATACATCAGATTGTCTGGAACAATTGAAAGCATACTCAGACTTTGCTTTTCATCATCCGATGATTAACTTGAAAGAGATCATAAGGAATATGAGGAAAGATTATAAAGAAGGGACAAGAGTAAGCATAATAGCTAATATTGCGACTAATATGCAATGAAAGAAGGGAAAAAGATGAGCCGAGAGGTCTGTCGTTCAATCGCGTTTATCAACTATCATATTCCGGTTCCGGAAATTGATGAAAATGAAATTGGATATTCTACAGTAGGTTTTTTTGATGGTATGAAGACCGAAAGTATTTTTATGGATTTTCAAAGGGACGACTTTAAGCCTTTGTGGGAGTATTCTATAGAAGGCATGAAAATGAAACAGGGACATTATTCATATCAGAATATATTTGTGTTTGGTAATGATGATTGGAATGGGCAGCCGGATGACTGTTTTTGGAGTGAGGAAAGAAATAAGCAGTATCCCCTTACTTTTGTGGTCTTTCTTCAGCTAAAAGACTATGAGACAGAGAGTAGATCAATAGAACAAAGATGTAAAGAGTTTAGCAGTGCTGCATCCCAAAAGCTTGGCAAGGATGGTATTGTTTATTCATATTATACAGTGGATAAAAATGATTTTGTGATTTGCTTGAAATGTGTACATTACAACAAGGCAGTGGAAACAATAAAAAATATGCATAACATAGAAGAAACAGTAATATACAGTTATACAGTTTTTTCTGTTTCCAATAAAGTGTTATCAGAACTATCGAAACAGAATTTTCCTGAGATATATGAACAGGTTATTGCGTCAATAAGTTTAAAAGGAATTGCGAATAGCATAGATAAGTCAATTGCGCTAGATTATAAATACCGAGATTTATGTGATCGCCTTGTAGAACAGCTGTACGGAAAAGACATCAAAGACAATAGATTGTATGATATCCTTGGAGATGACGATTTCCGTTTTATTGCCAGAGAGGTTAATCTCGGGCAATTGCTTCGTCAGTTTGCGGTAGGGGGCTTGCTGTGTTATACAGAACGTAGGTTCCGTTTTTATCTTTTTTCATCAAATTTGGTTGTTAATACAGATGCCCCGAAGCTTGCTGAATTGGGAGGCAAACTAAGTGAAAGCATAATAGGTTCTAATATATCAACATCAAATCAGTTGCTTCGGTCAGAAAAATGTGATGAATTACAGGCAACATTAAATAATATTATTTTAAAAACCAATAGCACTTCTGATATAGCGGGAAAAGAAGAAGAAATATCATATCTATATTCAATATGGCAGTTGTTACAATCTTTGAAAGCTTTAGAAACAGCACCGACAAAGAAGTATGATTTCTGGTCACTGTATCATCCTTTGTCAACGCTGATTCAAATATTAAGTACGAAAGGGGATCTTTCCCAAAGCAGTTGGCTTTATGAATTTATTCATAAGATAAGTATGACTTTGCACGGCACGCTTCGGACAGACATTCAGTTTTTTCAAATTAGGGATTTTAATGTGATTGTTCATTACGCACCAGCAAAGTTAAGGGCGTTTTATTCTTTATGGGCAATAAAAGTTAAAGATTTTTATAATGCTCTTAGTATTGCGAATCAAAAGAAAGATTCGAAGAGATATGCCGAAAATGAAATGCATGAATATTCATTTGTTTTTTCGCCGGGTATGTTTAAGGAAGTGAGTGTAAAACAACTCTATGAAAATTATGAAGAAAAGCGGAAACTCATGCTTATTACTTCTCCGGAGAGGTATTTATATCTTTTACATTGGACACCCTTGATACTTGCCCACGAAGTTTCTCATTTTGTAGGTAGTTGCCCCAGGTCACGTCCGGACAGACATAAAATCTGGCTTTTGTGTTGTATCAGGTCATTGGTACTTGAGTTAGAACGTTTCCGATATGATTCCATCAGAAGTGATGCTACCGGCTATAATTTGACCGATTGCTTGGAAAAAGCGATTTCGGAAACAAAACTTTATACTAATCTGCAAAAGCAAATGCTGGAAGATGAAAAAACTGTTCGAGAAAGAGACTATAAATTTGAACATCCTTATCATTCCATGAATTCTCAAAGAATAATCATGTATACATTTCGGAGAACAGTACAAACTGATATGGAACATCTTATTAGTGGTGACAGTGGGACAATCCAAGCTTTAATGAAAAAGGAGTTGGAGTTTGAGAATCTTAAGGGGGAAGATCGGCTTAAGGTTGGCGAGTATCTTAGGCAAATAACTTATGGAAGAGATGAATCAATAAAGCACTTTATCGAAAAATTTCAGTCTAATTGGTTAGGACAGTTGTTGGATGTATATAAGTATTTGACAGTAGAAAGCTACGCTGACCTTATGATGGTACTCAGTCTTGAATTGTCTCCTGAACGATACCTGAGAGTGTCTTCAGATAGTTCGGTTATGGCTCGTTTCAATGAGAAGACGAAAAATATCAATAACACTATGGTGGTACGGATTGGACTGGTCATCAACGCAGTGGAGTCCGTTGTACAAGACGTACCGAAGATTTGGGATGCTCAATTTGTCAGTTGGTGGTCAGGAGATGTGGCTCGCAATCTGGTAGACAAATTGCAAAGCAGCGAAGCCGTATGTAGTTTGGCAGCATACGTTTATAAGTATATTGGCAGATGCAAGGCTAATGATCACATGAAAGCCATTAGACATTATGAGGGAGTATACAACCGTAGCCGCAAAGAGTTTTCTAATAGAAGGTTTGATTTCCTGTCAGATAAAATTATATGGGAGTTGTTGAGCAGTTATATGCAAACTTGTACTCGAGCATATGTTCAGGCAATGAGCGCAGACAACGATGTAGGCAAGATGCAGGCTCAACTAAAAGACACTTATAAGGCTATAACAGGAGATACAATTTATGATGCAGTCCAAAAGATAGAAAATTTTTTAGAAAAATTTGAGCAGGAAACGGTCATATAGACGAAAAATCAAGGAATTTTAGATTGCGTCTTGCATTTTTTGTGTGGTTGTGTATAATGAATATAATAAAATGGATGGAGGAACCAGATTTGAACACAAATAACGAGTTATACATTGATGATGGAATAGATATGTTTGATGGGTATATATCGGAGCCAATCTGGACCCTTCCCGGTAATTATAGCACATACTGTAGTGAGAAAATTGATAGTCAATGTACCATACCTGGTCTTGATTTGGAAGAGATATTCAAAGAATTGGGAAAAATTTGACTATCTGGACGACAATTGAATAGAGTAGATTAATGGACAGGCTGGAGCGAGTTTTGATAGCCTTAAGACTAAAAAGCAGACAGGGGTTTCTGTATATAGCAGGGATTTCGTCTGTTTTTATTTATTTGAGAATCTACATAGAGTCTGCTGATTAAGTCTTTAAATGCTGATAATTGACGACAACTGCTTCATAATATCGAGGAATTATGCGGTATCACACCGCTACTGATTTATTCGGTGAATAATACGGGCTAATAGGAGGAAAGAATAAATTGCAAAAACAGGAGATTTTAAAGACATACTTTGGATACACCGATTTCCGTCCGGGCCAGGAGATGCTGATCGACAGCATCCTGACGGGGCGGGCCGCGCTGGGCATTATGCCCACCGGGGCGGGAAAATCCATATGCTATCAGGTTCCGGCCCTGATGCTGCCGGGGATCACGGTGGTGATATCCCCTCTGATTTCCCTGATGAAAGACCAGGTACAGGCGCTGAACCAGGCGGGCGTCCACGCCGCCTATATCAACAGTTCCCTGACCGAGGGACAGATCCAGAAGGCCATGGAGTACGCCATGGGAGGCAGATACAAGATTATCTATGTGGCCCCGGAGCGGCTGGAGACCTGGGATTTTAACTGCTTTGCCCAGAGGGCGCAGATCAGTATGGTGGCTGTGGACGAGGCCCACTGTATCTCCCAGTGGGGGCAGGATTTCCGGCCCAGCTATCTGAAAATCGTCTCTTTTATCAAAAAGCTAAACAGCAGGCCCGTGATCAGCGCCTTCACCGCCACGGCCACCAGCCAGGTAAAAGACGATATTATCGCCGTGCTGGGCCTAAAAGATCCCCAGCTTCTGGTCAGCGGCTTTGACCGTCAGAACCTCTATTTTGGTGTGGAAACTCCCAAAAACAAAATGAACTACATACTGCAATATATAGAGGGCCGCCCCGGGGACAGCGGCATTATCTACTGTGCCACCCGAAAAAATGTGGAGAAAGTGTATGAGACATTACAGGCCAGGGGCGTTCCCGTGGCAAAATACCACGCGGGCCTGACGCCCCGGGAGCGCAGTGAGAACCAGGAGGATTTCATCTACGACAGAAAGCCCGTGATTGTGGCTACCAACGCCTTCGGCATGGGCATTGATAAGTCCAACGTCCGCTATGTGCTGCATTTCAACATGCCCCAAAGCATGGAAAATTATTACCAGGAGGCGGGCCGTGCCGGGCGGGACGGTGCGGAGTCGGAATGCGTCATGCTATTTTCCGGCCAGGATGTGATGGTAAATCAATATCTGTTGGATAACAAGCCCCCCAACGAGGAACTGGGGCCGGAGGAGAACGAGTTGGTCAGGGAGCGGGACAGTAAACGGCTGCAGAGTATGGTAAGCTACGCTTACTCCACCGGCTGCCTGCGGAGGTATATCCTGGAGTATTTCGGGGAGTATGGCATGCAGCGCTGTGAGAACTGCTCTGCATGCAAGGGGGAATATGAGGAGCAGGACTGCACGGAGGCAGCCAGGCAGGTCATCAATTGTATCCTGGAACTGCGCCAGCGCTTTGGCATCAATGTGGTTGCGGGGACGCTCCACGGGGACAAACGCTCCAAGCTGCTGGAACTGGGGGCGGACCGCTGTCCCACCTACGGAGCGTTGCAGGAGTTTTCCGAGGACAGGATCAAGCAGATCATTCGGGAGCTGGAGCAGAGGGAATACCTGTCCGCCACACCGGACAAGTATGCCATTTTAAAGGTGCGCGGAAGAGCCCGGGATCTGCTGGACGGCAGCGACAGCCTGATTCTGCACTGGGCCAGAGAGGAGCGCAGGACTGCGGAAAAGACCAGAAAAGCCCGCAAGTCCGACGTTCTGAACCATCGGGGCCTGGAGCTTTTCGAGGCGCTTAAGAGGCTGCGGATGGAACTGGCCAGGGAGGGGAGCATTCCGCCCTATATGGTGTTCAGCGATAAAACCCTGATAGAAATGTGTGTATGTCTGCCCTTTGACAGGGGGGAGATGCTGCAGGTAGCCGGAGTGGGAGAGCGCAAGTATGATAATTACGGCGAGGCTTTTCTGGCGGCGATCCGGGAATTTACCCAGGGCAGGAGGGAGAAGACCTATTTCGGGGAGATGAAAGCGGTGCAGGCGGCCATGGGGCTGGCCGGAAACCGCTCCTCCGGAAAGCCGGCGGACGGGGAATCGGGGGGCAGGGAAGTGACGGAGGAGAATGCTTCCGGCACGGAAGCGGCCATTCCAGGCTCCATAAGAAGAAAACAGATCAAGCTTCAGAAACAGCCCTTTATGATCACAGCCATACGGGCGGCGGAGTTTCGTCCCACAGATGTATGCCTGGCTACGGAGCTTGCGGCGGAACTCAATCAGCTTGCGGACTTACAGACAGTGCAGAAGCTCTCCGGGGCGGAAATCCTTCGGTATGCCGCCGCTCAGGGATGGGTACAGGAGGTCTGGCAGGAGGGACGGTGGAAAAAACTCGTGACAGAGAGCGGGGACGGGGCAGGCTTTTTCCTGGACAAAAGAGTCAGCCAGCACGGGACGGAATATGAGGTGGTATATCTGTCTGCCGCAGCCCAGCAGACCGTCCTGGACCATTACACGGATCTGATCGTCCTGCATGAAGAACCGGGAGAATAAGGATGGGGGATGCTGGAAAAAAGCGTGCCGCTTTGCAGGGAGCTATCCTGAGAGAGACGGTTGGGATGCTTAAGGAGCGGGAGGGCAGGATCGGAAGGAGTACCGGAATGAACAGGCACAGATATGAAAAAAGGATAAGCAGATACATCCCGAGGCTTGCCGTGGCACTTGCAGGTTGTATGCTATGGAGCGGATGTGGCATGGGAGGGGGCTGGAACCCCGAAACGGGGCAGACAGTGGAATCCAATGCCGCAAAGGATACGCAGAGCGGACAGGCAACTACAGTTATGACGAAGCCCAACGGAAAGAGTACAGAGGAGGAGAATGCCGCAGAAAAGGAAACGGTGGGAGTGGTATTTCCGATGGGGAGAGACACCTATACAAGCGATATTACATCGGTATCAAAGGAGCAAAGCCCTGATGCGGGCGCAAGCGCCTCGGAGGAAGCAGCATCCAATGCGGGCGCAAGCGCCTC
>CAMWSA010000071.1 GCA_947176785.1 uncultured Lachnospiraceae bacterium | reverse complement strand
ATACAAGCCACAGCACAGCACCGGAACAGCCACACCACACCGCCCACCATCATCTCCGACAGCGTCAGCCCCTGATAGACCGTCTCCACCCGGAAATCCCGCAAAAACGGAAATGTGCCGCTGATCCTGGGCGGCTGCAGCAGGTAGGAAAATATTCCCAGGCCGCACCTCCCCCAAACCCAGCCTCTGTGGGTCATGTCATTGGTGGTCAGATTGTAGCTTGCACCAAAGTCCCATACGGAGCCAAAGCGGGCGGCATTGTACCACATGATCCCCGCCGCCACCGCCGCCAGGGGCAGGCATAGGGCCAGGGTCTGCGCCAGGCTTTTTTGCGTAAACAGCTTCCTCTCCCGAAATACCGCCCTGCCAAACAGCACCGGTCCCGCCGCCAGCACCAGCAGCAGCTGGGGCCTGCACCCGGCGATCAGCCCGAGGCACAGGGAACCTGCGCCCAGCCGCCAGGCCCCATACTCTCCCTGCCGCTCCGCGGAGATCCAGAAAGCCAGCCCCCACACGCCGCAGACAATTCCTGCCAGAATCGGCACCAGATACAGATCCGGCTTATAGACCGCATAGCCCAGGCAGGAGGCCGCTCCCATGACCACAGCCAGCAGCAGATACAGGATGTAGGGAGTCCCGGGAAACCATCTCCTGACGATCTGCCACAGCAGGAAAGCGATTCCCGCCATCAGCAGGGCCCCCAGCAGAAAAATGCAGTCCACATGGGGCAGATGCCTGCCGGTTAGCACATAGCAGGGCAGATAAAAGAGCAGTACGGGCACTATGCCGAAATACACATAGTAACTGCCGTTATAATAAGCGTGGTCCCACTTGAAATCCCCATATCCAAGACCTGCCGCCGCCCTGTCCGCCGGATCGTAGGGATTTTCCAGCCCCTGCAGCGAATCCGCCCTGCCCAGATCCACGCGTCCCTCAAGAAGCGCCTCCGCCAACCGGTAATACTGCTGATGATGCTCCATGTACTCCGGCCAGGCCAGCGCTCCCGTGTTCCACTGAAGCATCCTGTGAAAAAACACCAGCTGTACAACAATGCAAGCCCCCGTGAGCAGCCATTGCCTCCTTCCGGTCAGATCCGTCCGCAGCCCGTAACAGCGGCTGCCGGGACGCAGCAGGCGCAGGCAGCACAGTCCGGCTGTGAGAAGCATATATCGCTGCCAGGAAAAGAAAAGAGGGACGACGGCGTTTATTTTTACGGCATCCCGGGCAATGCTGCTTCCCTGCAGCCCCCGGATCACCACCCGCAGGCTCCGCACGTCCTCTCCGAAATGCAGCCGCACATGCTGGCTGGGTCCCACATCCCCCCTGACGGTCCGGGCGGGGGCCCACAGATAGGAGGCGTTGGCCTCGTCCATCGCCGCCACCGTAAGATACGCCTGCTGTCCCGCCTCCAGGCAGAGGGACAGGTATGCCGCCCGTCCATGGATATCCGAGAACTCTATCACCGCTTCTTCACCGCTTACTGCATAGCGGCCCGCTGTGGCCTCCAGCCCGTAGAGGCTGCACGCCCCATTCTCCACAGGCACATACAGTCGGGATTCCCAGTGCTTGTAATTGAACAGGAAAATCTCACAGAGCAGCACCGCCAGGGCTATCCTCGCCAGCGCCAATCCCTCCCCGGTCTTGCCGCCGTCCCCGCCGTGCCAATCCTTCAGCCTCTCCCGGCCCTCTTTTTCCACCAACATATCCCGCAAGCCCCCAATGTCAATCCTGTAATCAGTTCCGCCACACGGAAGTACCAAAAACCTTTATATCGCAGTTCCACCTGCGCCGCCCCTTCCCGCAGACGGATTCTCACCACATGGTTGTCGCCATCTGTCACCTCCAGACGATGCCCCTGACTGTCCAGGGCCTCATACCCCCCATAGTACAGCAGGGGGACCTCCACCCAGTCCCCTGCATGGGCATTCTGCACCTGCAGGCTGATCCGGGTTCCACGCTTATGATACCCGGTGAGTTCCACACTTCCTCCGGTTATATAGCGATCCGCTGTGAGTCCGCCCCTGTCCGTCCCCCACAGAAAATATTCGCCGTCATATCCCGCTGAAGCGTAAGTATCCACTGCCCGGCCCGGCTTCAGCACCGCTCCCAGCTGCGTTGTATAGGCGCTTCCCCACTGGACGAAAGCCAGACTGCACACGCCCAGCACCACCCCGGCTGTAACCTTCCACTCCCGCCTTCTGCGCCGGGCCAGAATCCCCGCCGCCGCAATACAGAGCATGGGGGAGGCCAGGCTCAAAAAACGCCAGGGCATCTGCACCGTCCCGCAGAAGGCATTGACCGAAGGGATACGCTGCAGCAGACGCCAGGGAAACAGGGTACTGGCCATAAAAAGCAGCCCGCCCCCCATTCCCGTCATCACACCGTAGAAACGTCTTCGGGCCCCTTCCTCCTTTTGTCCCAGCAAAAAATACGTCCCGCAGATCACCAGCCCGGCGGTCACTCCCACGCCCAGCGACAGAGACATATTGCCCTGCAGGCCCTGCTCCAGCAGTTGGGAATGTCCGAAGCTTGTGTTAAAGACATTGAACAATTCCGTGGGGAAAACGGCGTTCTGATAAAATTCCGTATTTTCCGGAGTGTGTTTAATGGACAGATCCTCCCCCAGATAGTATGTCAGAAAGGCCGCCAGATACCAGAGGTTTAAGAGCAGCGTGAGCGCCCCGGCCTTCACAAAGCCCAAAAGGCGCTGTTTTTTGATAAACTCTCTGTGGTAAACCGCCGCCGTCGCCGCTATGGTGAGAACCGCAAACACCGTGCTGATGACATGGGACTGGAGGATGCCGCTGCTGCCCAGAGCAAGTACCCACCATTTCCGGTGGTCTCCGGCCAGCAACAGATACAGCCCATACAGGAGCAGGGGGAAAAACATCATAGCCAGAGCCTCGCCGATGGCCGCCCTGTGATAGAGATTGATGATCCGCCAGGTTGACAGGGTGTACAGGACAGACGCCAACAGCCCTGCATAGCGGGAGCGTGAGATTCCCTTTGCGCAGACATACATAATCCACGCCGTCACAGCGTTTATCAGAACCAGAAAAGCATGATATGCCATCACGGGAGATGCCCCCAGCAGCCGCAGAAGCGCCGGAATATACAGAAAAAGCTCCGGATATACACTGGATGAGATATATCCGTAGCCATTGTTGTGAGTAGGGTGCAGTCTTACGGGAAACTGTCCCGACAGCAGGCCGTCTTTGATCCCCTCTATCCGGTACAGGTGAAAATTCAGGTCATGCCCCGGCCCCGCCATGCCATAGAAAAGGGGATAGCTGGCCAGCACCGAGACGCCCAGAAGAACACAGAACACGACAATTGAAGCCCCTTTTTCCTGTAGCGGCCCCTCGGGGCCATGGCCCGGCTCATCCCTGCGCCTCTCTCTCAGCTTCAGGACCTGCCACCGTACCAGACCTGCAGCCAACACCAACGCGGCAACCCCCAGACTCAGCAGCAAACCGTCGCTGTAGATCGGGCCGCCGTCCAGACGCTCCAATTCCAGGGAGACCAGCCCTCCCTCCTGCCAGCCATAGAAAATCACATCGCTCTCGTCCTTCTCCAGGCGGAGCGAAAACGGCTCCAGGGCATTGCCCGCTCCCAGCAGGTTTCCTTCAGCGCTGCGCACCACCACGGAATCGTAGCCGCTGACAAGCACCCGGTACTCCCCCCGGGGCAGGGACAGGTGAGGCGAATAACTCCGCCAGACATCTCCCGCCGACGCGCCCTCCATCGCCAGCCCTATATCCAGCTTCTGTTGACCATATGTATTCATAAGCAGCAGTACCAGCACCGCCGCAGATACAAGCAATGCCGGTATCCATCCCTTTTTCATGACAGTATCCACCCATATTTACTTTTTTCTTCTACAGGTTTTCCCTGATCCTGCGGATCATCTCCTCATACTCCGCCTCTGTCAGATATACCTTGCCGGGATTCATCTGGAAGGTGCCGCCCCACTCGTCGCCCCCCTCGTACTTGGGGCACAGATGCATGTGCAGATGGCAGCCGGTGTCACCATATGCGCCATAGTTCAGCTTGTCCGGATGAAACGCCCTGTGGATGGCATTGGCCGCACGAGTCACATCCGCCATGAACAGGTTCCGCTGCTCCTCGCTGATATCCACAATCTCACTGACATGGTCTTTGTAGGCCACGATGCACCTGCCCGGCTTGCTCTGTTCCTTGAACAGGATCAGGCTGCTGACCTGGAGGTCGCAGATAAAAATGCCAAACTTCTCCAGCAGTTCGCCCCTCATACAATATCCACAGCTTTGGTCCTTCATAATAATCACCCTCCTAATCGTATGTGCCCTATTTCACCTGAAATATGTCGTTTTGTACTACACGAAAGATCCTGTTTTCCTTCCTGCCTGGCACATGTTATCCGATACCGCATCATGCGTCGTGCAGAAATTGCAAAAAACACAGCGATGGCCAGGATCAACTCCGCATACTCCCTACATAATATTAACTACCTCCCCGATACGGGCAGGGTCTGTATTGATAATCAATTCCTGCGGGAAATTCACCTCCCTGAGTATCTGATCCGCCTGGGTAAAATCCCCCACAGATGAGCAGATGTGGCTGTCCGTCCCCAGGATGACACTGGCATGATGCCGCATGCATGCTTCCAGCAGCGTATGGATGTTCTCTCTGGCCCCCTGTCTGGATGCCAGCGGATGCAGGGAAGAATTGTTCACCTCCAGAGCCACATGCAGCCGGGCCGCCTCCCTGACCAGTTCCTCATAATCCATGGGATAGCGGGAATCATCCGGGTGTCCCAGGATCTTTACCAACGGGTTCTCCATGGCATGAACCGCCGCCCGGGTGTTCTCCCTGACGGAGCCCGGAGGCACAATCAGGGTGTGCATGCTGGCAATGCAGTAGTCTATTCGGGACAGCGTAAATTCGTCCAGGTCCAGATGCCCCTCATAGTCCGTGATGTTGGCCTCTATCCCGCAGAAAAGCCTCAACCCCCCGTATTCCCTGGGGATAATCTTATAATTCTGGAAAAATATAGGTTTGGGGCCTCCTGTCATGGCAGGCCCATGCTCGCTGAGGCCCAGAAATTTCAACCCCTTCTCCTTCGCCGCCGCAATGTTTTCCTGCAATGTACTGTAGGCATGGCCGCTGGCTATGGTGTGGGTATGCAAATCCATCACATAGGTCATTCTTCTTTCTCCTTATTTAGAGTTCCGCATGCTCCCTTCCAGCACTCAGACCGGTGAAGCAAGTCCGGACGCTTGGGGCGGCCCGGCATGGTTCAGTGTGCCGTTCGGGAATCCGCCGTTTTACGCGTTTTGTCCGGTGCGGCTCCGTGGCCCGCCAGGTCATCTACCATCTTCTCAATCATCAGCTTCTTTACATACACGTCAAAACTGAGCAGGCAGATAAAAGAAAACTTCTGTAAAAAATCCTGGTCCTCCTGGGGGGCTTCCTGAAAGGTCTGCTGGGCCTTGAGATAATTGCGCCTCACATCCTCCTTCAGCAGTTCCACTTCCTCCTTTTCCATGCCAAAGACTTCCCGGTACACGGCCTCCAGGTCAAAGCTCCCCGTTTTGCCAAAATACTTGTCGGTAATCGGCTTTAACAGGATCTGTATGTCGTTGATAGACATAACACCCTTAAAATAATAGATGAAAATCAGCACCAGCACATGCTCTTTGGAATACTTCTTTCGGATCGGAGGCGGCAGCAGATCGTTCTTGGCATAGTTATTGATCATCGTCTTGGTCAGCACCTTGTCATCATCAGGATTGCGGGTGGTAGTCCGCAGCCTGCTGTCCATAAACGTAGTCACCTGATCCATATATAAATCAATGTCCGGGATATCCTCCGGACGAACATATTCAATCCTGCTCAGACTGTCCAGGATACTGTTAAGCAGATTCTCTGTATCTATCGTCATGATTCCTCTTTCCCGCATGGCACAGTCCAAACCTGTGTTATTGCGTTGATCGGTATTCGGAAGCGAAGCTTCCAGGCCATCCCTCTTTCTGCGTATCGGAGGTTTGTCCCAGGCCAGGCTCCGACCGGCCTGCGATATCGCTTCCCTGTATAGTTGGTTTTGCCGCTATTGTAAATTATATAGTATTTAAAACTACATGACAACCTTTTTCTTCAAAAAAGAAATCTTTTTGCGCGTATTTACTTTAGAACTTTAATATGATAAAATACAAAATAAGAATATAGAAAGGGCCTATAAACGACAATGAACAAGAAAATTAAAACAGAGGCGGTGGACAGGCTGTTTGATGCAATTCTCTGTCTGCAAAGCAAAGAAGAATGCTATGTTTTTTTTGAGGATCTCTGTACTGTGAACGAGCTTTTATCCCTGTCACAGCGGTTTGAGGTCGCCTCCATGCTGGACGACCACAAGACATATCTGGAGATCGCGGAGAAAACCGGAGCTTCCACCGCTACCATCAGCCGGGTAAACCGTTCCCTGAACTATGGCAACGACGGCTATGATATGGTCTTTAAAAGGATGACTCCTCCCGGAGGACAATAGGACAAAAAAGAGCAGACGGATTTGTCGTCTGCTCTTTTTTGTCCTATTTCCTTATATGTCAGATCCGCCGGAGAAATTTTCTCCCGCGCCTGTCTCCTGCCAGCCCGCATTGTCCTCCCGTGCATCCCGGAGCGCTTCCTGCAGCGCCGTCTTGGCAGAATGCCTTTCCTCCTTGAGGGCCTTCTTGGCTGCGGGGTTCTTCCTGCGGGGGGCATCCTGGTTCATATTACATCTGCCCTGGAAGATAGCGTTCTCGTCAATCACAATCACATTCGTGGTGATGTCCCCGATAATCTTAGCCGTAACCGTCAGTTCCACTTTACCGGGAGCCTCGATGTTACCCAACACATCGCCTCCGAGGATCGCCTCTCCGGCCTCAATATTGCCCTCTATCCGGGCGTCTGCGCCCATGATCAGGGTGCCCGACACATACACGTTGCCCTGCACCTCGCCATCTATCCTGGCGCTCTGCTTTACAATAAAGTCCCCATTGATCAGGCAGTCTTTTCCCAGAATTGTGGTTATGACTGCGTCCTCCTTTTTTCCTCTCATACTCTCCTCCCATTCTGCCGCCTCCGCGGCCTGAAAATTTAAGAAGTGGATGCGTTCTCACTATCCGCTGATATCAAACAACTGCATGGGATTGATAAAAACCCCATCCTGTTGAACCTGATATCCCAGCTTGGTATTTTCGCTGCTGATATAGTAGAGTGCGCCTCCCTGGGCTACTGTATCGCCTACCCTCACCAGGCATTTCCCCCTGTTGCGGTATATGGTCACATAGCCATTGCCATGATCCAATACCACCCGGCCTCCGTAGTCCGTATCCTCGCCCACTTCGGTCACCACTCCGGTGGCAGTAGCAACCACGACGGTTTCCGCAGTACCGTTCAGAATGCAGGTGGGTTCCCCCTCGGTAATCTCTTCAATGGAAGCGGAACCTGTCATGGGAAAAAAACTCGGTATACTCTGCTGCCGGATCTTTTCCTCCAACGCATTCACTTCTTCCGTCTTCTGATTCACCGTATCGCTCAACAGGTCTATCTTACTGTTCAGCGCTATAACCTCGCTCTGCATATTCACTTTCTCGGCCTCCGCCGCTGACAGCTTCTCCTGGAGTTCCTCCGCCGCCACCTGAATCTCCTCGATCTTCTGGTTGGCAATATCCCACACCTCGGCCTTGTACTGTACCTCGTAGAAGATACGGCCAATCACATAACCCACGGCAACGTAAAATACCAGCTTCAGGATCTGGAACACCCAATGGCTTAAGCGCAGATGGCGAACCCCTGCATCCGCTGCATCCGAGGCAACGATCACCACACGGTTTGTCTTCCGTTTATGCTTTTTGGATTTCATCTAAGTCTGTCACCTCCAATGAACAAACACTATTTTACCACAACCAATTCAATTTCTCAATAAAAATTAATAACTTTGTAATATTTGATCCCTTTTTTTGTGTCGGAAGGCAAGGAAAGTGAGGATTTTCTGTAAAAATCTTATAAAATCTATTTACAATTTCTATTTCTTGTGTTATCCTTGAATCGTTGTAATAGTGCAACATACATTTTTTTGGAGGTATCAACAATGAACAAAGGTACAGTAAAGTGGTTTAACAACCAAAAGGGCTATGGTTTCATCTCCGATGAGTCTGGCAATGACGTATTCGTACACTACTCCGGCCTGAACATGGAAGGCTTCAAGTCTCTTGAAGAGGGCCAGGCAGTTGAGTTCGAGGTAGTAAACGGCGAGAAGGGACCTCAGGCTGTAAACGTAACAAAGTTATAAGAGACACTTATAACATCCATAATCAGTAACACGATGTACCTGTTCTTAATATAATGAAGAATTGTTTAATGAATAGCAATATCGTTTTATGGGATTAGAGACAAAGGGCTGGCAAAATCTGTCAGCCCTTTTCTTTGCATATTTCCAATACCTTCTCCCACATAAGCGCCCCCCCGAACAAGTCCAGGGAACTGCCGACGGTCACATGCAGCCGGTCCTGTCCCAATTTTTTTAAAAGCCGCAAATCCTCATAGCTATGTACCCCCCCGGCATATGTAATCGGCTGCTTCCCCCATGCCCCCAGCAGGGCCGCAAGCTCCTGCTCAATGCCGCAGGACTTTCCCTCCACATCCACTGCATGGACCAGGAATTCACAGCAATAGCCCGCCAGATGGTCTAAGAGCCGGGGGGTGAGTACTTCCCGGGTGGCCTTCTGCCACCTGTCGGTCACTATCCGGTATTGTCCCTCTATTTTCCGGCAGCTAAGGTCCAGTACGAGCCGCTCCCTGCCGACGGTATCCGCCAGTTCCTCCAGCCGCTCATAATCCACTCTGCCATCGTGAAAAACATAGGATGTCACTATAACCTGGGAAGCACCGGCCTCCAGATATTCCTGGGCATTGCCTGTATGAATGCCGCCGCCTACCTGCAGCCCTCCGGGAAAAGCGCGAAGCGCTCCAAGGGCCTGCCGCCTGGTGGCCTCATAGTACTCGCTGCCCGCGCCGTTTAACAGGATAATATGCCCGCCCCGGATCCCGGCTTTTCGGTAAAGTCCGGCATAAAAAGCCGCATCCTGTCCGGAGACAAAATTTTCCTGCGCCTGATCCCCCTGATCCTTCAGGCTGCCGCCCACGATCTGTTTCACTCTTCCGTTATGAATATCTATACAAGGTCGAAATTCCATGCGTATTTCCTCTTTTTATCCAATTTATTCCTTCTCCTCCCGCCGGTTTCCCGAATTTCTGTATAAATGGAACACAGATACACATAATATGTGCAGAGCCAAAAACAATCATTCAGGAGGAGTTATGATGAAAAAGCGATTTAATGGTAAAAAACTGATTGTAATGGGTATGCTGACGGCTTTTATATGTGTGGCCACGGCATGTACCAGAAACAAGGATAACAATAACGATCCCAGCGATATGGCCGGGAACCAGACTACCGAGGGCAGCAGTGCCGGTGCCACAGCCAACAACAGTTCCGGCAACCTGGCCGGAGCCGGCGGCAGTAATACCGGCTCTGCCAACAGCAATTCCAGTACGGATACCGACGGAAATAATACCGAAAACGGCTCTACGGGAGGCTCTACCGTAGGCAACGGCGGCAGCACAGCCGGCAGCGCAGTGGATGATGCCGGAAACGCCATAGGCGATGCGGCGGATGACGCAGGCAATGTGGTGGGAGGCATTATAGACGATGTGACAGATGGTGTATCCGATCTCATCGACGACATGACCGGGGATAACACCGGGGATGTGTCCGATTCCGCCCTGGGCAACGGAAGTAACGGTACCGCAAACGGGACTGCTGACGATACGGCCAGTGGAACCGCAAACGGCACATCCGGCGGAACTGCTAACGGCACAGGCAACAGAACCACAAATGGCACCACCAATGGAACCACTAACGGCACTGCCAGCGGAACTGCAAATGGCACAGCCAATGGAACCGCAAATGGAGCATCCGGCAGTTCTGCCGCTGGCGCTACCGGAAACGACTCCGCCACCGGCGCAGGGACAGGCTCTGCCACCCGGTAATTTTCACACATTTTGTCAAAAGGCCACAGGTTTTTTCATCCTGTGGCTCTTTTGGCAAAGTCTATAGCTGCGCGTTGATGACATGACTCATATTATACATGCCGGCGGGCTTTCCAGCCAAAAACTTGCCTGCCTGCACCGCTCCCTTGGCAAAAACCGCCTTGGAGTAGGCACTGTGGGAAAAAGTGATCACCTCGTCCTCCCCGGCAAATATCACATCATGGTCGCCCACGATGGTACCGCCGCGGACGGCGCTGATGCCAATCTCTTTCTGATCCCTCTTCTCTCTCCTACGGCTTCTGTCATATACATATTCATAGGCATTGCCACATTCCTCATTGATGGAATCCGCCAGCGCCAGGGCCGTACCGCTGGGGGCATCCACCTTCTGGTTGTGATGCTTCTCCACAATCTCGATGTCATATCCCGCAGGAGCCAACACCCCCGCCGCATCCTTGAGCAGCTTCAGCAGCAGATTGATCCCCAGGGACATATTGGCGGACTTTAGAATTGCCACCTCCCCGGATGCCTCCTCTACTTTGGCTAACTGCTGCGCGCTCAATCCTGTGGTGCAGAGTACACAGGGGAGCCTGCGCGCCACGCAGTAATCCAGCAGCCCGTCTATCGCCGGTGCCGCCGAAAAATCAATCAGCGCGTCCGCCTCCACAGCACAGGCGCCGATCTCCGTAAATACCGGATAGGGATTGTGGCCGTCGTCCCACATGTCAATGCCTGCCACCATTACCGTCTCCGGGTCCTGTGCCACAATATTGCTGATCACCTGGCCCATTTTTCCGTTACATCCGTGCATTATCAAACGAATCATGTCTTTTTCTCCTATTTAGAGTTCCGCATGTTCCCGGAAACCACATAGTCCACGGATGGATATCCGCCCGCTTGAGGCAACCGGATATCCATCCCTGCGCTTTCCGGGTACATGCTGTTTAGAGTTCCGCATGTTCCCGGAAAACACATAGACCCGGGATGGATATCCGCCCGCTTGAGGCAACCGGATATCCATCCCTGCGCTTTCCGGGTACATGCTGTTTAGAGTTCCGCATGTTCCCGGAAAACACATAGACCCGGGATGGATATCCGGGTACATGCTGTTTAAAATTCCCTTAACTTTATGACAGTATGCCGTACTCCCGCATAGCCTTCTCCAGCCTGGGCACATTGGCCTCCTCCATGTCCGTCAGGGGAAGCCGCAGGGTGCCTGCGTCCTTGCCCATCAGGTTCAGCGCCTTCTTCACAGGGATGGGGTTCACCTCGCAGAACAGAGCGCCGTACAGATCCATAGCCTCCAGCTGCATCTGACAGCTTCCAGCCACATCCCCGGCAAAATATTTCGCACAGATCTCATGGGTCTGGCGGGGAGCCACATTGGACAGCACGGAGATCACCCCCTTGCCGCCCAGGGACAGAATAGGCACGATCTGATTATCATTGCCTGAGTATATATCCACACTGCCCTTTGCCAGCGCAGCCAGCTGGGCGATCTGGCCAATATTGTCGCTGGCTTCCTTCACGCCCACAATATTCCCGCAGTCCCGGCACAGCCGCACGATGGTCTGAGGCAGGATATTGCAGCCGGTACGGCTGGGCACATTGTACAGCAGTATGGGCACCTTCACAGAGTCGGCCACCGTCTTGAAATGGGTATACAGGCCGTTCTGGGTTGCTTTATTGTAGTAGGGAGAAACCAATAGCAGGCCGTCCACACCGAACTTTTCCGCCTCCTGCGACAAATATACCGCTGTCTCCGTACAGTTGGAACCGGTTCCTGCAACCACGGGGATTCTTCCCTTCACCACCTCCACACAG
>CAMWSA010000070.1 GCA_947176785.1 uncultured Lachnospiraceae bacterium | reverse complement strand
GTGACAGCCATCAACCCCACCCCCGCCGGGGAGGGGAAGACCACGGTCACTGTGTGGCTGGGGGAAGCCTTCGGCCAGCTGGGAAAAAAGGCGGTGATCGCCCTGCGGGAGCCCTCGCTGGGACCCTGTTTTGGCATTAAGGGAGGGGCTGCCGGAGGAGGATATGCCCAGGTGGTGCCCATGGAGGATCTGAATCTGCATTTCACCGGGGATTTCCACGCCATCACCAGCGCCAATAACCTGCTGGCGGCGCTGCTGGACAACCATATCCAGCAGGGCAATGAACTGCAGATTGACACCCGGCAGGTGGTGTGGAAGCGCTGCCTGGATATGAATGACCGTGTGCTGCGCAATATCGTGGTGGGTATGGGAGCCAAGGCGGACGGTGTGGTCAGGGAGGATCATTTTGTGATCACGGTGGCCTCTGAGATTATGGCCATCCTGTGTCTGTCCACGGACATGCAGGATCTGAAGGAGCGGTTATCCAGGATTGTGGTGGCTTACAGCTATGCGGGTGAACCTGTGACCGCAGGGCAGCTGCAGGCTGTGGGCGCTATGGCCGCGCTGCTGAAGGATGCCTTAAAGCCTAACCTGATCCAGACGCTGGAGCATACGCCGGCGCTGGTGCATGGCGGGCCGTTTGCCAATATCGCCCACGGCTGTAACTCTATTATTGCCACAAGGGCGGCATTGAAAATGGCGGATTACTGTATCACAGAGGCCGGCTTTGGCGCCGATCTGGGCGCAGAGAAATTTTTTGACATTAAATGCCGCAAGGCCGGTCTGGCACCGGATGCGGTGGTGCTGGTGGCTACCGTCAGGGCATTGAAATATAACGGCGGTGTGCCCAAGGCGGAGCTTTCCACGGAGAATCTGGAGGCGCTTAAAGAGGGGATCGTCAACCTGGAGAAGCATATGGAAAATCTCCGGAAATATGGCGTGCCTGTGGTGGTGGCCCTGAATGCCTTCACGGCGGATACGGAGGCGGAGATCACCTATGTGAAGCGCTTCTGTGAGGAGAGAGGCTGTGAGTTTGCGCTGGCGAGAGTTTGGGAGCAGGGCGGCAAGGGCGGTGTGGAACTGGCAAAGAAGGTTCTACAGACTCTGGAGGAGAAAGAGAGCCATTTCCGGCTGCTCTATGAGGACAGCCTGCCCTTGCAGGACAAGATCGTCAGGGTAGCCACAGAGATTTATGGGGCCGGAAAAGTGCATTTTACGCCGTTGGCGATAAAGCAGTTGAAACGCCTGGAAGAATTGGGCTATGGGGAGCTGCCGGTCTGTATGGCCAAAAACCAGTACTCTCTGTCCGATGATCCCACTTTGCTGGGCAGGCCGGAGAACTTTGAGATGAATATCCGGGAGGTCTATGTATCTGCCGGGGCGGGCTTTGTGGTGGTGTTGACCGGAGCGGTGGTGACTATGCCCGGACTGTCCAAAAAACCTGCGGCCTACGGGATTGATGTAAATGAAGAGGGCATGATTACCGGGCTGTTTTAGGAAGGGTATACTACAATTCCAATGTGGTTGGCGGTAAAGGCGGCGGAGGGCGTCTGCGGGACTCAGATAGGAGAGTGTGATGACACAGATTATTGACGGAAAGAAAATCAGTGCGGAGATCAAGGATGAATTAAAGGAGCAGGCAGCGGCCTACAGGGACCGGGGAAAGGAAATCTGCCTGGCAGTGATACAGGTGGGCGACGATCCGGCCTCCTGTGTCTATGTGCGCAACAAAAAGAAGGCATGCGAGTATATAGGGATCAGATCTCTGTCCTATGAGTTGCCCGGTGAGACCACGGAGGCGGAGCTTTTGTCCCTGGTGGGAGAGTTAAATGCCAGAGCGGACGTGAACGGTATTCTGGTGCAGCTTCCCCTGCCGGAGCAGATCAATGAGGAGAAGGTGCTGAATGCCATCAGCCCCCTTAAGGATGTGGATGGTTTTCATCCCATGAATGTAGGGGCGCTGTGCATTGGAAAAAAGGGATTTGTGTCCTGTACGCCCGCCGGGGTGATCCAGCTGCTGAAGCGCTCCGGTATCTCCATAAGCGGAAAGGAATGCGTGGTAGTGGGCCGCAGCAATATCGTGGGCAAACCCATGTCGCTGCTGCTTTTACGGGAAAATGGCACCGTGACGGTGGCCCACAGCCGCACGGCGGATTTGAAGGAAGTCACTCGCCGGGCGGATATCCTGGTGGTGGCAGTGGGCAAGCCCCGGATGATCACAGCGGACTATGTGAAGGAGGGGGCCGTGGTCGTTGACGTGGGCATCCACAGGGATGAAAACAATAAATTGTGCGGGGATGTGGACTATGCCTCCGTATCTCCCCATTGCAGCGCCATCACCCCCGTTCCCGGCGGCGTAGGCCCCATGACCATCGCCATGCTGATGAAAAACTGTGTGGAGAGTATACTGCTTCAGGAAACCTATACTGACGAAGCTGATTGTCCGTGAGTATGATTTTGTCGAAAGGGCGGAGTAATTCTTATGAATTGTCCGAAATGCGGAACAGAAATAGAAGAGGGCTCGCTCTATTGCACGGTCTGTGGGGAAGATATTCATATCGTGCCCGATTTTGAATCGGAAGTGGAACAGAGTATGCAGGATACGCTGGATCATATTGCGGAGGAACTGCAGGATTCCCAGAAGGCTGATACACCGGAGAAGAGTCCAAAAAAGAATAAGGGTTATACAGGATGGCTGATCGGCATTTCCTTTCTGGTTATCATGGTTCTGGCAGGTGTGATTGTCGGCGCTCTATACCATATGGAGCATTCCGTGGATTATCAGATGGCCCGGGCGGCGGAATGTGTTGGAAAACAGGACTATGAGCAGGCAGTCAATTATTATATCCGCGCCCGGGAGTTGGGTAATACGGACCAGGAGTTGGGATTTGCCCTGGCAGACTGCTATTATGCCATGGACAATGTGGGCGGCTATGAAAACCAGCTTCTGGCAATGATTGACGGGGGGCTGCTGGACCAGAAGCAGCTGGAGAGAGCCTATTCCCAGCTGATCCAATCCTATCGGGCCAGAAATGATTACCAGACGATTGACAACCTGCTGAATAACTGTGATAATGAGGCTATCAGAAGCACTTACCAGAATCTCCAGGCCAAAGCGCCGGAGTTTGGTTTTGAGGAGGGATATTATCAGGAGATCCTGCCCTTGAAGCTCAGCTCCAACACGGCGGGAACCATTTACTATACCATGGATGGGTCGGAGCCGGACGAGAACAGCCAGGTATATACGGCACCGATTTTTCTGGACAATGGGGAGCATACGATTAAGGCTGTGTTTGTGAACCAGTATGGTTTGGTCAGTGATGTGGTGACCAAGCGCTACCAGATAGAAATACAGATTCCCATTGCGCCTGATGTGACGACGGCCAGCGGCGAGTACAGCAGTCCCACCATGATTAAAATCAACTGTGAAGAAGAGGATATGATTTATTATACCATGGACGGGACGACTCCCACGGATAAGTCCACCAGATACACGGGGCCCATTCCCATGCCGCTGGGCGATTCCATGTATTCCTTTGCAATTATAGAGGAGGGCGGGATTGTGGGGGAGGTGGCACAGCGTACCTACAGCCTGCAGCTGAACACGGATATCACGCCGGAAGTAGCCACAATAGCCGTGTATAACGAAATGCTGCGGACCGGGAGAATTATTAATTATGAGGGATATGCGGGGGAAAACGGCATATACCAATATCAACTCCAATATCCGTTGACAGTCGGTGAGGAGGACTATTACGTCTTTGCGGAACTGCATGTGGATGAATTGGGAGGCAGCATTCGGACAGGCAGCTATTATGCGGTACATGCTTACAACTGCACCTGTTATAAGCTGCTGGTTGACGAATTTGGTAATTACAGCATGGCTGAGATTTTGTAAAAAGCATATTATGGGGAATATGCGGGACTAAAATAAGGAGGATTATATGTACAAGATTGTGAGAGCAGAGGAACTCACCACCAATATCTATCTGATGGAGGTGGAGGCGGAGCGGGTGGCAAAATACTGCCAGCCCGGCCAGTTCGTGATTGTCCGGACGGATGAGTCAGGAGAGCGGATTCCCCTGACGATTTGTGACTATGACAGGGAAAAGGGTACGGTTACTATTGTGTTTCAGATTGTGGGTGCATCCACCCAGATGATGTCCGGCCTTAAGGAAGGGGATTGCTTCCACGATTTTGTGGGGCCTTTGGGCTGTGCCTCCGAATTTGTGGGTGAGGACCTGGAGAGCCTTAGAAGTAAGAAGCTCCTGTTCGTGGCCGGGGGCGTGGGCACCGCACCGGTATATCCCCAGGTAAAATGGCTTCACGAGCATGGGATAGCTGCGGATGTGATCGTGGGCAGCAAAACCAGGGACCTGCTGATTCTGGAAAAGGAGATGGAGGCTGTGGCTGGCAATCTGTATGTGACCACTGACGATGGCTCTTACGGCAGAAGCGGTATGGTCACTCAGACCATCAAGGATCTGGTGGCAGAGGGAAAACAGTATGACCAGTGCGTGGCTATCGGTCCCATGATCATGATGAAGTTTGTCTGTCTGCTGACCAAAGAATTGCAGATTCCCACGATTGTCAGCCTGAACCCCATCATGGTGGACGGCACGGGCATGTGCGGTGCCTGCCGTGTGACCGTGGGCGGCAAGGTGAAATTCGCCTGTGTGGACGGGCCGGAATTTGACGGGCATCAGGTGAATTTTGACGAGGCTATGAGCCGCCAGCAGATCTACAGGACGGAGGAGGGCAGGGCCTTCCTGAAAGCCAGGGAAGGGGCAACCCATCACGGCGGATGTGGCAACTGCAATGGATAGAAAAACGTTCTCGCCGGATTGAGCGCGCAGCGGATGCAGGAGTTCTGACGGCCACATTCCAGGCATCGACGTGTTCGGGCGGTCCTTCGGGGAACGATTATCCGTCTGAAGCCGGCTGCCGGCATGGGTGCGACAGAACAGTAAATCGTATGCGGAACTTGAAATAAAGGAGAATAGAGATGGACGTATTAAAGAAGGTGCCTGTCAGGGAGCAGGATGCGCGGGAGCGTGCGAAGAATTTCGAAGAGGTGTGTCTGGGATATAACAAGGAGGAAGCCATGGAGGAGGCCGGCCGCTGCATCAACTGTAAGAATGCGCAGTGCATCAAGGGCTGCCCCGTGGCAATCAATATCCCGGGCTTTGTGGAACAGGTGAAAAACGGCGATATCGAGGGGGCTTACCGGACCATCAGCCAGTCCAGCGCACTGCCTGCCGTTTGTGGACGTGTGTGTCCCCAGGAGAGTCAGTGCGAGGGAAAATGTATCCGGGGGATCAAGGGGGAGCCGGTTTCTATCGGCAAGCTGGAGCGATTTGTGGCGGATTATGCCCGGGAGCAGGGCATAAAGCCGGAGGGTGCCAGGGAGAAAAAGGGCAAGCGGGTGGCGGTAATCGGCTCCGGCCCTGCCGGCCTTACCTGTGCCGGTGATCTGGCCAGGATGGGATATGAGGTGACGATTTTTGAGGCATTGCACGAGCCCGGCGGTGTGCTGGTGTACGGCATTCCGGAGTTCCGTCTGCCCAAGGAGGCAGTGGTTGCCAGGGAGATTGAGAATGTGAAGTCCCTGGGTGTGAAGATTGAGACCAATGTGGTGGTGGGCAAATCCGTGACCATTGACCAGCTGTTGTCCGAGGAAGGCTTTGCCGCAGTGTTTATCGGTTCCGGTGCCGGTCTTCCAAAGTTTATGGGAATTCCCGGCGAGAACAGCAACGGCGTATTTTCTGCCAATGAGTATCTGACCAGAAGCAATCTGATGAAGGCTTTTGACGAAAACAGCAATACCCCTATCATGAGGGGGAAGAGGGTAGCCGTGGTGGGCGGTGGCAATGTGGCCATGGATGCGGCCCGCACTGCCCTGCGCCTGGGGGCGGAGGTGCATATTGTGTACCGCCGCAGCGAGGAGGAATTGCCGGCCCGTGTGGAGGAAGTACACCACGCCAGAGAGGAAGGCATTATATTTGATCTGCTGACCAATCCCACGGAGATCCTGGCAGACGAAAAAGGCTGGGTAACGGGTATGAAGTGCATTCGGATGGAGTTGGGCGAACCCGACGAGTCCGGCAGAAGAAGACCGGTGGAAGTGCCGGATTCCGAGTTTGTGCTGGATGTGGACACGGTGATTATGTCCCTGGGAACCTCCCCGAACCCGCTGATTTCTTCCACTACCGAGGGCCTGGAGACCAACAAGTGGAAGTGTATTGTGGCTCAGGAAGACAACGGTAAGACTACCAAGGAGGGTGTGTATGCCGGGGGCGATGCCGTGACAGGCGCGGCCACGGTGATTCTGGCAATGGGGGCCGGGAAAGCGGCGGCCCAGGGGATCGATGAGTATCTGTCCAGCATGGGGTAAGGAAGCTTGCTCTATTTCAAACTGTTGATATGCGGGAAAGGGGTTACTATGTTGATATGTCCTAAATGCAGGAATGAGTACAGAGACGGGATAACGGTATGCGCAGATTGTGGCTGCCAGCTGGTGTCAGAGAAAGAGATTGTGAATAAGCTTCCGCTGACCTTTGGGGATGAGGAGGAGTTAGCCAGGCTGAAGGAGTATCTGGAGTACAATGGTCTCAAGGATCTGGAGATTGCCTATGATGAGAAGGAAGCGGTACATGAGCTTCTGATCAATGAAAAGGATAAGCAGAAGGCTGCCAAGCTGGGAACTGTGTACATGCAGCAGGAGCAAGTGCGGCAAGCCGAAGAGGCCGTCAGGATGCAGGAGGAGCAGGAGCGCCGGGAGGCCGGGAAGCCCCAACCCCAATGGTTTGGCATGGATACAGGAGAATCGGAGGAAAAGAAAAAAGACCGGCAGCAGGCCCAGCCCATGCGCCGATCCTCCCAGGGCTATCGGAATAAGTCGGAACAGGCGGCGGAGAACCGGTCCTCTGCCTGGACGCTTCTGATTGTGGGCGGACTGGGAATGGTGGCACTGGTGCTGCTGCTCACAGGCGTATTGCCGCTACAGCTGCAGGGAAGCAACCGTTATATGATCGGCGGCATCATGGGAGCCATGTTTGTGATTTTTATTGTCATGGGTTTTGTCTCCCTGAAAAATTCCAGGCAGTATGCCAGGGAGGCTGATTCCGAGAACTCCCTAAAGAGTACCATGGAGAAATGGTGCAGGGAGAACCTGGAGGGGGACAGGGTGGATGCCAGCCTGCAGTTGTCCACTGCTCCTGAGGAGGAATGGTATTTCCGCCGGGTAGCCCTGCTCAAGGCTGTGCTGAACCGCCAGTTTGTAAATTTGGATCAGGACTTTTTGGATCACTTTGTGGATGATATGTATGACACCATTTTCCCCGAGGGTTAGAGGGGAGCAGATATATGAGCGCAATTTGAATTGCCCGGAGCCGGGAGATATTATTTCGGACTTCGGGCAATTATTTTCAAGGGGAAGCCTGGACGCCATACTTCAAAATACTGATTAACGCAGCATCGCAAGTCCGGCTTGCGATATGCAGGAGCAAGGAAAGCTTGGATGTTATACGTCCAAATACTGATTAATGCAGGAAAGAAGGAAATTTTGAAGATTACGATATTGTGTGTGGGAAAAATCAAGGAAAGTTTTTACCGGGAAGCCATCGGCGAGTATGCCAAGCGGTTGAGCAGATACTGCAAGCTGGAGATTGTGGAGGTAGCCGATGAAAAGACCCCGGATAAAGCCTCCGCAGTGGTGGAAGAACAGATTCGGGAGAGGGAGGCATACCGACTGTTAGCCCACTTGGAGGAGAGAGCCTGTGTCTATACTTTGGAGATACAGGGGAAACGCTACACCTCGGAGGGGTTTGCAGAGGCCATCAACCAGGCGGGACTCAGCGGCCAGAGTCATATCACCTTCGTGATCGGCGGTTCTCTGGGACTTCATGAAAAAGTCCGAAAGCGCAGTTACCAGGCCGTCAGCTTTTCCGATATGACTTTTCCCCATCAGTTGATGCGAGTGATTTTATGTGAGCAGATCTACCGGGCGTATCGGATTATGAATGGAGAACCATATCATAAGTAAGTGCGAAAGGGCAAATACTGCCGGAAAACCGAATCGGAATATATTTTATAACATTGTACAGTCTTAACCTAAAGTTGAATTCCATATCTAAAATGCAACCTTACAAGTATGGTAAAGGCATTCACATTTCCCTATAATGAAGAAAAACATATTTTTTTTATCTGTTTAAACGCAGATCTGAATAACATGGAAGGAGTCGAAAATGTTAGATACTGTGAAAGCAGGGAAACAAATTGCGCTGTTCAGAAAAAGCAGGGGATTGACCCAGGAAGATATCGCCAGACAATTAAATATAAGCCCTCAGGCAGTGAGCAAATGGGAAAATGGGCATACAATGCCGGAATTGTCTCTTCTGGTAGAGGTATCAGAATTGTTGGGGTGCAGGATAGACCAGATTTTGTTTCCTGTGCCGATGCCTGCCATGAATGCCAACTTTGAACATATATTGCTGCCATATGCGCCTATAGCGAAATTCACAGGTAGAAAATGGCCCCGCAGCATGTCAAAACCGGCAATCCTGGCCGCAATCAAGCTTTTTATGGGCCTTGAGAAATGCAGGGACACAATGAACCAACAAATAAATGATGATACGGAATATATTTTCCAGGCAGCATTTTCCGGCATCAGCTTTGGTTATTCCTGGGGATTTGATGATAATTGGGATGAATGTCTTGCGGTTTATGGATTAACCTGTGAATCTCATCCCAGTGCGAGGTATTCTCAGAAAGAGTTCATTCAGATGGCGATAGACCATATAAGGAGTGGATATCCCATAATTGTTATACCCAAAGAATATACAGACACGATACTGGCAACAGGATATTCTGACTCTGGTAAAATTTTGAAAGGGATCCCTTTTTTAGATGGTGATGATGAGAAAAATTCCATCATGTCTTTTGGACAATTAAAAAGTTTTTCGGAATGGTATTTGAAAGAGTCTGAATTATTGCTTATCAAACCTGGCTCAAAAACGGATTCTCTCGTTGATAAGTGCAGGGAAGCCTTGCAAAAAGGATGTATGCTTTTAAGCAATAAAGTGCATTTGTTTGAACAGCCCCTTGTGGGATATGGACTGGTTATCTATGACAATTGGTGTGAAGAACTTCGAAAGGAAACGAATCGGGAGTTGACAGACATTGAGTGTATATTTCCGCATATTTTTATACACTATGAAGGCAAACTTCGAATTAGGCAGTTTCTTGATTGTTGTATGCATTTGATACAGGATATTGATAGCAGCGCTGTCAGGGCAGCAATTTCCGAATATGAAGAAATCCTGTCTATCTGTGAAAAATGTATGCATGAGATGCTGCCCAAGACTCCTGAAAATGCGGTGGAAGCCAGGGTGAAGCGGCAGGCATATATTGGCATTCTGCATAGATGCAGGGAACTGGAGGAGGAAGCTTTGAGTCATTTATTCAAATGCGGATTATAATATTTATCCCAATAATACATGAGAAGCGATATTCATTCACAACAAAGAGCGGAAGAATTATGTCGCAAATTATCTTACAGGGGAACTGGATAGAACAGTGGGGATTTGAGATTGGGTGCAGTGTTTCTGGGGAGCGTTATTAGAATAAGCTCGTTATTCTGAAAGATTGCTGAAGAATAAAATGTTGGGAGACAGTTTCTGTGCATATTGTAATTGACCGGAAGTCTGTGTATAATAGGAGTGGAGATAGAAAGGCTATGAGGCATGCAGAGTTTTCCGGCGATAACTTTTGAAGAAAGCAGGCAGATAAATGGATAACATAGAAGTAAAGCAGACAAAATGGGAAGACTTAAGCATATCCAACGATTTCCTGTTTGGAAAGGTTATGCAGAATCCAGAGCTGTGCAAAGAATTACTACAGAGGATTCTCCCGGATTTGAAGATTGACCGGATAGAGTATCCGGAATTACAGAAAAGTATCAACGTGGATATGGATGCCCATAGTGTCAGACTGGATGTGTATGTAAAGGACGACAGGGAAATTGTTTATGACATAGAAATGCAGGTCAGTGATACAAAGGAACTGCCTAAGAGAAGCAGATATTATCAGGGAATGATAGACATTCAGCTTGTTGATGCAGGGCAGCATTATAAAAAGCTGAACAAAAGTTACATCATTTTTATCTGTCCGTTTGATTTATATGGGAAAGGGCGGCATATCTATACCTTTGAAAATATCTGTAAGGAAGACAACAGTATTTCCATGGGAGACGAAGCAGTAAAGATATTTCTGAATGCAGACGGAACAATGGATGATGTCAGCAGGGAATTAAAGGCATTTCTGGACTATGTGGCAGGTCAGAAGCCGGAGGATTCCTATGTTGAAAAATTGGAAGAAGCTGTGTAGGAAGCAAAGAAAAACAGGGAATGGAGGCATGAGTATATGACGTTATTGATGAGAGACCAGGAGAACGTGGAAAAGGGCAAGGAGTATGGCGAAGAACTGATGCTTTCTTTAATACAAAAACTGCTGGCAGATAAACGTTTTACTGAAATAGAAAGAATGAAAGATGATAAAGATTATCGTCTTATATTGTACAGAGAATATCATATTATCTAGAAGCAGGAGCATTACAAGGCAGAGCATTTACAAGTGTTCTGTCTTGTTTGACAGAATAATATAAGGCTATTTTTCGCACTTAGATATGTTACGGAGAACCGTATCACAAATGAATGCGAAAGGGCAGACGATTGTAGGAGACAGAACAGAAATAAAATGTGTTTTTAGAATGCTTTAGGCATGTTATGGATAAGTGTAAACATAGTTTGAGAAATATAGAAGATATATCAAGAAGACAACTATATGAGGAAAATATATGATGTATATCAGGAAAGCAAAACGAACAGACGCAAATGATTTGAAGGTTTTGTATTTTAGATACTTAACCCAGTATCCACCTAGGGAAGAACTGGAATGAAAATCCAATGATGGCATTGCCGAATTGGATTTGTCTGGTAGGCAGAAAAATAAAATGACAGTGAATTTTTTTGGCGGAATGAAAAGAGTCTTAAGGCAGAATACAGAATTGTGTAAGGAATTATTCAGAGGATTCTCCCAGACTTACTTTTTATGAAATTTGCAGTTATTTCGGATATACATGGAAATTAAAGGTCTGGCTAAAGTGATGGCTCCAGATGGTGAAATACGTTATCAGGCGGTTTATCTGGGATATAAAGATGAACTGGAGAGCTTTATAAAACAAGAGAATGATGAGATGGACAGAATAATGTTATGGGACTTGAAAGAAGACATTGGGTATTTTGACGAGTGCGACTTAGAGATAGTCAGATTGTTATGAAAATATCAAAGCAGATTATGATTTGATGGCGGCTGTTATGATTTGTCTTGGGAAAGAGGGAGATTCGGGTACGGATTTATTAAAACTGTTGAATGTGCTTTTGTCCACAGAAACCGGTTCACAGGATAAGTGTCAGATATTGGAGGAAGATTTTCATATCAGAATGACTCAGACATTGGAAAGTGAGGTGTCGCTTATGTGTAATTTAAGTAAGGGTGTGGAGGAGAAAGGGATTGAGAAGGGAAGACAAGAGGGAATAATAGCTATGGTATCAGCATTAAAGGATTTACAAATTGCAGATAGTATTATTCTGAATAAAATCCAGGAAAAGTTTCATTTGGCAGAAGAAACAGCTAAAATGTATTTGTAGTATAATAGGCAGAGCATTTCCGTGTTCTGCCTGTTATAATATTACGCTATTTTTCGCACTTAGATATGTTATGGAGAACCATATCATAAGTGAGGGCGAAAATGTGTACAGTTGCAGAAGATAGGACAGGAACAAAAGTTGTGCTTTTCAGGGTGCTTTACGCATTTGGGCATGTTATAGACAAAAGTAAATAAAGGTTGCCAAAATATAAAAAAACATTAAAGGAATATGA
>CAMWSA010000069.1 GCA_947176785.1 uncultured Lachnospiraceae bacterium | reverse complement strand
ATATAGCATTTCCTCACTTTCTGATCATAGTTCCCCGCATACATTCCCCGCCGGCAACCGGATCTGTGTGCCGTATGGCATCCACATATCCAGCCGGCGCTTTGGGAAAAAATGCTGTATTTGTTATTTGTCTTTTGGTGCATTAGTGTCCGGACAAAATAAACTGCCCAGCAATGAGCCGCTGGACAGTTATTGTCATCCCTATAAATCCGTATTCAGGGGGGAATCGAAGGAGCCTCCGAAAATATCCTGAAAATCGCCGGATATATCCACGCTGGCCGGTGTTATGATAAAGATATAATGTGAAATCTTCTGCAGATTGCCGGAAATGGCAAAACAGGAACCGGAGGTAAAGTCAATGATTCTCTGGGCAATGTCCACATCCAGCCCCTCCAGGTTCAACACCACCGTGCGGTTGGCCAACAGCGTCTCTGTGATCTCCCGGGCGTCCTCAATAGTGGTGGGCTTGATCACACAGACCTCCATGCCGCTGCCGCCCGGCAGCTTGCGGGTGGCCGGCTGACGCATCTGCGTCACCTTGCCGGCAGAAGGCTTCCTGGCCGGCTTATCGTCCAGGAAATCGTCATTGTCCTTTACCACGCTCATCTTCTTCGGGGCAGGAGTATCCTCTATATCGTCATCATAGTAATCATCATCATAGTAGCCGTCTTCATCCTCGTTCAGCTTCATATAATTCAGAAATTTGTCCATTACACCCATTATATTGTCTCTCCTTCATATGACCTATTCCCGAAAATGCCGGTGCCTACCCTCACATAGGTAGCACCTTCCTCAACAGCCACCTGATAATCTCCCGTCATTCCCATGGATAACACATGCATATTAACATTATCAATGTTTTCCTGTTTAATGTCAACAGCTAATTGCCTCAAGTTGGCAAAAATCACCCGATTTGCCTCCGGGTCTTCCACATAGGGAGCCACCGTCATAAGCCCCTGGATATGGACGGAGGGCAGAAGGGCAATCTCCCTCACCAGCTGTAATGTTTCTTCCCGGCTGCCGCCAAACTTGCTCTTCTCCCCGGCCACATTGACTTCCACCAGGATATTGACCTCTGTCTGTCTTTTTTCCGCCTCTCTCTGAAGCTCCCGCGCCAGCCGCAGGGAATCCACGCTGTGGATCAGATAGACCTTGCCCACAAGATATTTCACCTTATTGCGCTGTAGGTGGCCGATCATATGCCAGCGGATATCCTTGGGGAGGGCTTCATACTTCTCCACCAGTTCCTGTACCCTGTTCTCCCCGAAATCCCGCACACCGGCCTCATAGGCTTCCTGCAGCAGCGGGACCGGCTTGGTCTTGCTGACGGCTATCAGCCCCACCTCCTGAGTGCCGCGGCCGGCCCGCCGGCATGCTCTGTCTATATTCTGTCTGGTCTGCTCCAAATGCTCACGAATCATAATCCTGCCTCTTTTTCCAAAATAACGAATCTAATAGATAAATTGCGCATCGTCCACGGCGGCGGCTTCCAGCACAATGTAATCATAAACGTTCAGTCCATACCGGGTGTTGGACTTTACAATCGCATATTCCTCGTTCTTATAGAGAATATTGATCTGTCGAAAATCCGCATATCCCTTGTTCATATTGTACACACCGGTGAGGGAAGCCCTGCGGCTGATGGTATATTTCTCCTGGCTGTCCGGCATGATAATATTGGAACCAAGCTGCAATGCGGCGCTGTCCAGGTAATACTCCTTATTCTCCTCATCATAATTATAGACGGTGGTCGCCAGAAACTCGCTGTAAATATTTCCCTCTTCATTGTAACGTTCCAGGATCACACCGTTTGAGCCGTCCGCTCCCTTGGTCATATACTCGCCGGGCACCAGGTAGAAATCCTTCTGGACAATAGAGGAGACAGGTATTTTCAGCCCCACCTCGTCATTCAGAATCAACTCGATGTCCACATACCGGTCAGTGGCAAAGGTTACCATGGAATTGTTAAAATCCAGTTGGACAAGGGAAGTCCCGTCGCTGCCCCTAATCAGCCTGGCCGTGGCCCAGGACTCATATTGACTCTTTAAAAAACGGATTTTGACGGTACTCTTTTCCTGCAGCATAAGTCCCATATCTTCTTCCACGGGAATCACCAAAGACCAGTTCTCGTTTGTGGCGAGCTTGTACACCGCATCCCCCTGGGTGATCAGATCCACGCCAAGAAGCTGGTTTTTGTTATAGTCCTTGTCATCAAACATATCGGCGGTTACCATCTCCGGGGTTAACTGCTCATAGCCGTCCGTCCAATAGGTCACAATCCCGGTGTCGCCGCTGCGGCAGAAATCCACCATATTAATCAGGTCACTGCTTTTGTTGATATCGTTGATGCTCTGCATCATATTGGCATTGGCCAGCCTCATGACCGTTCCCTTCAGGCTGTATTTAAAATTGTATGTACTGTCAAAGTCTGTGGGATCAAAACCGTGGATAAAGCTGACCACCTCGCCCCTCAGTTCCGCAAGCTCCCGCTCGCTTAAGGCATTGTCCCCCATATCTGTGCTTTGCAGGTAGTCGTTGAGCCGCCCCGTCTGATCCACTGTATATACCAGATCCCCGCAGGCCACCCGTTCCCCCTCCCGGGCATAGTAGTTGATATAACCTGCCTTGTCCGCGTTTACCACACTTTCCTGCCGGATGGCGATGCCGCGGTAGGTGTAATTTGTGGCCAGAGATCCTTCTTTTACCTCATAAGGAGATATATGCTCCACCTGCAGGGAGGCAAAAATGCAGTATACCACATAGACTAAGATGGCTACAAAGATGATCATGCCGATATTCAGATTCAGGGGTTTTCGATATTTCCTGATATTGTTGGGGGGCTGCTGTCTTTGTGCCACCGTCCACCTCCGATTAGAAGCCTGTATGTTCCGCATACACTTAGAAAAAAGCCCCAGTTCCATGTCCGAGGCTTTTGTCTGTACGTCTTCCAAAGTTTCAAAATGTAAACCATATAAACGGCAAATCCCGCTTACAGTGAAATAATAATATTTTTCTTAACAACCTCAGGCAATTCCCCCTCATCCTTGGAAACGCTCAGGATAAAATCTACGCCCGTTGCCTTGCTGACCTTCTCAAGCTTGGCAATCGTATCTGTGACATCCGTGCCCTCCAGGCAGGAAATCTTCAGAAAGCTGTCAAAATACATCTGCTGCAGGTCATGATCCTGTGAGATAATGCCGCTGACAAAGCCAATAAACTCGCTGGCATTCTCAATCATGAACTGCGATACGTCGATCAGCCTGACTTTATTGTTAAGTTCATACATATGTTTGGTACTCTTATCCAGGTACACAATATTACCTGTGATATTCTTCACTTCACTATTTACCTTGTCCAATAACTGTTTTGTCTTTCCTTTACCTTTATTGCCTACGATCAGCTGAACCATTGGTAACCCTCCTAAAGTAAATTTTTAGAACTACATTTATTATAGTTTATATCAGGATAAAAAACAACCTTTAATTCTGTATTTCACCCAATAAATCTATCATTTTTTCATAGGCCGTATCCCTGGTCTCCGCCTTCAGTATGACAGAGATATAGGGAGATCCCCCCGCATCCCTGGAAAGCAGCATCAGGCAGCTTTGGCCGCATTGGTGGTGCCGGTCTTGCCGCCGATCACCGTGATATTGTCAGGCGCTTTATAATTTCCTCTCAGGAACAGGTTGGAGGTCTGGACACGGATATTTTTTACGGTCCCGGAGGAATCGCTGTAGGTGGCTTCATAGCTGCTGGTCTGGATGACTTCGTTGAACTTTTCGTATTTCAGGGCCTCATTAAAGATCAGATAGAGGTCATACGCCGTGGTATAATGCTCATCCTGCGTAAGCCCGTGAGGATTCGCGAAATGGGTGTTGGTGGCCCCAAGCTCCAGGGCTTCCTGGTTCATCAGTTCCACAAAATGCTCCACACTGCCCCCTACATTCTCCGCGATCATCATAGCCGCGTCATTGGCGCTCTGCAACAGAAGCACATACAACGCCTGGTTCAGGGTCATGGTATCACCGGGCCTTAATCCGCACAGGGTGGCACCGGTCTCGGTGATGTTCACCGCGCTGGTGGCGGTCATCACCTGGTCGATGCTGCCGTATTTCAGGGCCACAAGCGCCGTCATCACCTTGGTCAGGCTGGCCGGATGCAGCTTTTCATGGGCATTCTTGGCATACAGCACCTGACAGCTTCGAAGATCAAAGAGAACCGCTGCCTCCGCCTGCGTCATGTCCACCGTCTCTTCATTCATCACATTCTCTGTCACCACACACAGGTCTTCTGCGAAGGTGTGGGCAGCCTTGCTGTTCTGGCGGCTGATTACATTGAAGCCGCTGACTGCCGCGTCCGGATTGTAAGGCATTTCGTAAGCCTGCCCTCCGCAGCCCATACATCCAAGAGCCATCACCGCCCCAAGGAGAAGGCAGATTACTTTTATCCTGAGATTATTTGTACATTTCACGCCACTCAAGGTCTCCTCTGTCTAAGGACTTAATCAACAGTTCCGCCGTAGCCAGATTGGTCGCTAAGGGAATGTTGTGCATGTCACACAGCTTCACTACATTGTTCACATCCGGCTCATGGGACTTGGGGGTCAGCGGGTCTCGCAGAAAGATCACCAGATCCATCTGGTTATGCTCGATCTGCGCTCCGATCTGCTGCTCTCCTCCCAGATGGCCGGCCAGGAATTTGTGAATGTTAAGATTGGTTACCTCTTCAATCAACCGGCCGGTGGTACCAGTGGCATACAGATCATTTTTGTTCAGTATTCCCCGGTACGCAATACAAAAATTCTGCATCAGCTTTTTCTTTGCATCGTGTGCAATGAGTGCAATATTCATGTTACAACACCTCTTTCATACATTATATAGCTTTGCTCTTCCCTGCATAACACGGATGCTGCCCGTGTTATTGTGTTAATCAGTACCTGGAGGAGGGACCTCCAGGCTTCCTGCCTCTGCCGCAGCCCCTTCTGCAGCAGGCTTATCTTTTCGCCTGTAACCGTACATTCAGCACAAAACCCATGCCTATAAACAGGCTCATCAGAGAAGTCAGGCCATAACTGACAAAAGGCAATGTCAGGCCGGTGGTGGGCAGTATGAAAGTCGCCACCCCGATATTGATAAATGCCTGTATCCCCACCAGGCCCCCCATGCTGGTGGCGATGATCGTGCCTGCCGGGTCCCTGGCCCTGCGGGCAATGTGGATACATTCCAGGGCGATCAGCATCTCCAGCAGAATTACCGCAAGGCTTCCCTTAAACCCAAACTCTTCTCCGATCACGGCAAAGATAAAGTCCGTCTGGGCCTCGGAGATAAAGTTGCCGTTTTTTACGGAGGTGATCTCGTTGTTCTTGTACCCTTTGCCGTCCAGCATGCCGGAGGCTATTGCCGTCACGGAGTTCAGCTGCTGGTATGCCGTGGTGGTGGCGTACTGGTCCGGATAGATAAAAGCCAGGATCCGCCCTCTCTGATTGTTGGTCAGCACCGTACTGTCCGGCTGCAGGGCCAGCGCCACCAGAAGCGCCAGCGCCGGTACGGCAACGGCGAGTACGCCGAAAATGACTTTAAAACTCAGTCCCCCGGCAAACATAATAATACAGAACAGCGCCAACATCACAATGCTGGTGGACAGATCCGGCTGTTTATAGATCAGATACCAGGGCATCGCCATCAGCAGCACACACAGACCAATGATCCGAAAGGTGTTTAACTTCTCTATATGTTTCATAATAAACTGTGCGAAGAATAAAATCAACAAAATTTTTGCAGTCTCCGACGGCTGGAATCGGAAGCCGCCAGGGAACTGAAACCAGCGCTGCGCGCCTTTTGTCTCATATCCCAGATAGCGGACCAACAAAAGTAGTACTAAATTCCCAAGGTACATCAGCCAGTATAGCTTCAATAAAACCGTATAGTCAAAGAGGGAGATTACCACCATCAAAAAGGTACCTGCAATCACCCCCAGCAGCTGCTTCTGTTGTACCGATGGCTGTGCGCTTCCCACCGCGAAAACACCGATGGCGGAAAGCGCCAGTATCAGCAGGATTAACTTAAAATCGTAATTCCTGAATCGATAGCCCTTGTTAAACATTTTTTAATGCATCCTCTTATGATTGCTTATTCAGATCCAGTATAGGTATATTGGCGCTGAGTACGGGAGTCCGCATCCCCCTCTTGCCCAGGCTTCCCGTCTTACTGATCTGGATATCCATATTCCCGGTATCAATCTTCATGTATTTGGATATCACCTTGGCAATATCCGTCTTGATCAGCTCCATCATCTCCGGGGAACAGTTGACTCTGTCGGAAATCAACAGGATCTTAAGCCTGTCCTTGGCGACCTCGCAAGAGCTCTTTTTCCTGAAAAAATGTCTCATGCTTCAAACCGCCCCCTCTCATACCTTGTGGAAAATACCGCTCACCCTTGTCCAGAAGGATATGGTTTTTTCCATGTTCAGGAATGGGACCTCCTTGCCAAGCACACGCTGGCACACATTGTGGTATGCCATACCGGCGGGGGTATTGGTACCGACCAGCGGCTCCCCCTGGTTGGTGCTGACCACCACGTTCTCATCGTCAGGTATAATGCCGATCAGCGGCACGGCCAGGATATCCACCACGTCCGAGGCGGACATCATATCCCCTCTTTTTACCATGTCCATGCGCAGCCGGTTGATGATCAGATCCATCTTCTGAAAACCGTTGGCCTCCAGAAGCCCGATAATCCGGTCTGCATCCCGAATGGCGGATACCTCCGGGGTGGTCACCACCAGCGCCCGGTCCGCTCCGGCGATGGCATTCTGGAATCCCTGCTCAATGCCTGCGGGACAGTCCAATATAATATAGTCGAACTGCTCCTTCAGATGTTCGATTACCTTGACCATCTGGCCGGGGGTCACGGCGCTTTTGTCTCTGGTCTGGGCCGAGGGCATCAGGTACAGCCCCGGGTTGCGCTTATCCCGGATCAGCGCCTGCTTCACCCGGCAGCTCCCCTCCACCACGTCCACCAGATTGTACACAATCCGGTTTTCAAGGCCCATGACCACATCCAGATTGCGCAGCCCGATATCGGTATCAATCAGGCACACTTTCTTCCCCGCTTTGGCCAGACCGGTTCCAACGTTTGCGGATGTGGTGGTCTTACCCACACCGCCTTTCCCTGATGTGACGACAATTACTTCGCTCATACTTACCTCCGTTCTGCCACGCCTATGGCAGCAATCATAATCGTCGCCCGAACCCTGGTTTAAAAGGTGTCCAGTATCTCCTTGGTAAGCGGTTCCATGACAATCTTATCGTTTTTTACATGTGCAATCTTCGGCTGTACCTTGGAGCGGATTCCCCATTTTGTCTGTTTGTCTTTGCTCTTATATTTGAAATCGCCGATGTTTAATCTTTCCGGCTCCATTTCAAGCGCTGCCACATAAAACCCTTCGGCCCCTTCGCCTCCGTCATTTCCGGCATATGCCTCCCCGTATAATCCCCCCAGCACAATGATATTCCCCTGGGACATCACGGCACTGCCGGGATATACGTCTCCCAATATGATAATGCTGCTCTCGGTCTCCAGTACCTCGCGGTTTTTCAGAGAACCCTTGTGGAGCTGTCCCTCGCTGCCTGTCGGCAGTTTTTTCTGTACCTTTTGGATCGCTTTGATATAGCGTCTGTCGGTCTCCTCGTCCTTGCCCACGATGCAGATCAGGTTTAAGTCACTGGACTGACGGATGACATCTACCAGGGCCAGTTCCTGGTCATGCTCCAGCCTGCGCCCCTCATAGGAAAGCGCTACGTCCGCATGGCCGAAAAAGCCGCGCGAACTGCAAAGCTTGGCCGCCAGTTCACAGGCGACCTGCTCAAAGGGCACATCCTCCCTCATGATCAGATTAATACCGTTTTGATAACTCTTAATCACCACTGCGTCCTTCATTGTCTCTCCTATTCAGGGTTCTGCATGAAACATGCTGTTATAAATTTTTTATATCTCATTAATTGTGACACCGGCCTCGGGAGTATCCGCCATGCCGTCTATGATCTCCTCCGTCGGCTTCAGGCCATAGTAGTACGAGATTACGTCCTTGGCCGTCTGGGCCGCATAGTCCGAGGAATAACCGAAGGGAATCCTGACCGTGATGGCAATCTCCGGCTTGTCATAGGGCGCATAGCCAACGAAAAGCGCATGGTTGGGGCGGCTGGCAATCTGCTGCGCCGTACCTGTCTTGCCGGCCACCGCAATGGCCAACTCGTTGAAATAGCTCTTTCCCTCCACCACCCGGCGCAGGCCCAGCCGTATGGCGTTCCAGTATTCCACGGGCATCTCCACCGTGCCTGTCAGGGCTGACTCCTGACGCATCAGCACTGCCCCCTCCTTGTCCCGCACATGGTCAAGAAGAGTCAGATTGTAACAGTTTCCTCCGTTGGCTACTGCGGCTACATAGCGGGTCAGTCCTACGGCGGTGAAGCTGTTGGTTCCCTGGCCAATGGCGGAAGGGATGGGCAGTTCGTCGGAGACGGAGGGCTGTGATTCCTCAATCTCCACGCCGGACTTTTCCATCAGCCCATACATCTCCGCATATTTGGCCAACACATCCAGACCGTCCTGCGCATTGTAATTCCCGCTTTTGGTTGCGAAGCGATACCCGATATCATAGAAAAAGAAATTACAGGAATTCTGGATGGCCGCCGTCAGATTCAGGGAACCATGGCCGCTGTGACGCCAGCACCTCGGCGAAGGTGTTACCTGGGTGTAGGCACCGGTACAATTCACCCTGCTGCTCAGAGAGACCTCTCCCTCCATCAGCGCCGCCGTCGCGGATACCATCTTGAAGGTGGACCCGGGTGCCGCCGCATACTGGGTGGCATAATTCAGCATGGGGCTGGTCTTATCCGACAACAGCTTGCTGTAATATGCCGGGTCAACGGAATTAGCCATCTTGTTGTTGTCATAACCCGGATAGGACACCAGGGCCAGCACATCGCCCGTGTTCACATCCGTCACCACCACAGCGCCGGTACAGGGGTCAAGAGCCAGCTGCGCCGGCGTAATGTCCATATAGAGGATCCGGTTTCTCATAAATTCATAGGCGGAAATACCGCCATTATAGAGCAGCTGTTCGTCCTCGGGCGGAATCTCAATGGCCTCCTGCTCACAGAGGATCATGCAGATCTGCCTGCCGCTGATCACATCATTCTCGATCATAAACCGATAGATCAGCTTCTGGAATTCCAGTTCATTGTCCAGCGTCTCAAAGACATAATTGCACATCCGGTCATAAATCTCCGTGGAATCCGCATATTGCTGTTCCATCCGCAGCTTGTCCACGTCAATCCAATTGGCGGCAATGCAATGGTTTAAATATTCATGCAGGCTGATCACTTCATCCGTAGTCCAGGCAATCTGCACCGGGTCGTCCCGATCCAGCAGCCTGGAATCTATAATTCCGCCGGACCGAAGAATGTCGTTCACAATATATAGCTGGTACATCTTGTATTCCAGTGTCAGCTTATTGTAAGGGGTCTTTCCCTCCTGCAGTTCCTCCCGCAGGCGCTGATAGACCTTCTCCCTGTAGTCCACATATTTTTCGTGGACAGCCCGCTCGGTTTCCCCGGCATTTTCTTCCGAAAAATGGGAGATATCAATAACATTGTTGTTGATCGTGGCATAGTAAACATCATAGATGGGAATCTTGAGATCCCCGTTGGTAACTGCGGGAGCTTCCTTGGCATTGATGATTTTGTTGACCAGTATACCTGCGATGTGCTGTTCCAGAATCTGGTAACTGCCTATCTGTAAATCCATATCCAAAGTCAGGTATACATCATTGCCTGCCTGGGCTTCCTGACGCTCCAATATACTGATCACTTTGCCCATATTGTCCACACAGACGGTCTCGGAGCCTTTAACTCCCTGCAGAGTGGCTTCCATGGACTTTTCAATACCGCTCTTGCCCACCACGTCATTGCTGGTATACCTTTCCCCGGTGCCTCCGTCTGACAGATCCTGCTCATTGAGACTGGCCAGCTCCTCCGAATCCACCTTGCCGGTATAGCCCAGAATATGGGCAAAATACTCGCTTTCGTTATACCTGCGCACCGTGTCCTCCACAATGGAGACTCCGTCCAGCATGTCCAGATTCTCCATGATGACAGCCACGGTCCGGACGCTTACATCTCTGGCCACTGTGGTGCCGATATATTTGCGATAGCTGGTGAGGTGCATGGCGTAACGGATATTCATCATCTTCAGGAATTCCTCGGCAGTATATCCATCCCCCACCAGGAATTCACTTTTTGTATCGCCCTCCACGGCATATTTGCCAAGGCCAAACCTTCGGCCCAGATAATTGAGTACCTCCTGGGGCGTCGCGGTCCGCTCTTCCTCCTTCAGCTGGTCAATGGTGGTACGTCCATAGACGTCTGCCAGAAAGCGCAGCAGCCTGGTTCCTGACACATTGTATGTGTAGTTTCCGTGTTCATCCAGCACGATATTAAAATCGGTGATTATATGATCGCCGTTTTTTTCGATCATACGGATCAATTCAAAGACCGTGCCGTTAAGCTCCCTGTTCTTATTGGAACTGTTCTCATACACATCTTCTATTTTGACGGAGTAGGCCAGCTCGTCGTAAGCCAGGATATTACCGCCGCGGTCCCGGATACTGCCCCTGGAGCAGGCGATATCCCTGGTTTTCTCCGTCTGTAAAATAAAATCGTCCAGGTATTCCTGCCCATGTACGATCTGTAACACAAAGCATCGGTACACCAGCAGGCCCCCCAGCAGGCCAAAGACAATTGTCAGAAGCGTCAACCGGCTTGTGAAAAAATTGATAATATCTTCCTTCAGCTTGTCAAACAAATTTCTTCGCTCTCTTTCTTTCAAATTCCTCCAGCCGATTGTTCACGAAAAGGGCCAGCGGATACAGCAAACAGGTGATAACAATGGTGTACACCGTTTCCGGCAGGATTACCGTTCCCAGGTAAAAGGGAAAGTTCAGTCTGCCCCGGAGCAAAAATAACAGCACGTAGCAGATTACACCGTAGGACAGGTCGCTGACAGTGATCAGCGCCAGAGGAAGCTTAATATCCTCCGGGTAAAAAATTTTGCAGAATTTTCCGTTTAAATATCCGATATACATATATACCAGTGCATGGAAGCCTAAAATATCCGCGAAGAAAATATCGCAGAGCATCCCCGCAAAGAAACCGAGTAGCAGCCCCTCTTTCTCTCCCCGCATAAAGCCAAAGGCCGAAGTTAGCACAATGAGCAGATTGGGTACGATCCCCGCGAAAGCCAGGCTGCGGAACAGCGTAGTCTGCAGCAGGAAGCAAAACAGGATCAGGACAGCCATGGTTATTCTTCTAAGCATCTTTCCACTCCCTTTTCATGTCCGTGATGACCAGCACCTCCTCCAGATGTTCAAAATCTACGGCGGGTGTCAGGTAACCGGATTTTGTCAGGTTATTGGAGTCCCTGTTGATGGTATGTATCGTACCAATCAGGATATTGGGCAGATACTTGTCACTGATATGGGAAGTCACCACCTTGTCTCCCACCACTACACTGTCCTGGCTGTCGATCAGCTGGCTGAAACGGATCACACCGTCATGCATGGCCTGCAAATCCCCGGACACGATCATGGTATCGGAGGAACTCAGTGTCTTGGCGGATACGTTGGAGTTGTCGGCAATGACGGAGGTAACCCTGGCCCAGTTAAGCCCGACCTCGCTGACCCGGCCTACCAGGCCGCCGCTGGCGATGACATTCATATCCACCTCCAGGCCATCCTCCGCCCCTTTATCAATCACAAACGCGGAGTACCAATTGCCGCTGTCCCTGGCAATGATCCTGGCCCCCACTTTGTGGTATTCATCATACTGGTTATCCAGCTGATAGAGTTCCCGCAGACGGCTGAGTTCCGCCTTTTCCTGCTGGAGCAGGGTGTTTTCCACCAGCAGCTCGTCCACCTGCTGCTGCAGGCTTACATTTTCC
>CAMWSA010000068.1 GCA_947176785.1 uncultured Lachnospiraceae bacterium | reverse complement strand
CGGATCATACGAATCAAAAGCCGCCATTTTCCGCCAAGAGATTCCGAGAGACTATACTTATAGCCTCTTGGAATCTCTAAGCCCTATTTCATGGGGCTTCTAATATTCCCGTCTTATGGATTCCCCCGCTTTTTACGGATCATACAAATCAAAAGCCGCCATTTTCCGCCAAAAGATTCCGAGAGACTATACTTCATGCAGTGGCAAATACCGTTATTTGTCTATAATGCCCAATCCCTGTTCCCTGGAAGAGCATTTCATATTCACCTGCTACAGCAGCCCGAGAAGAATGCCCCCTGTCTCTACATCTGCCCTGTAACTACCCGGTAGGCATCCCCGGGCTTGGGATCTATATTGTACTGCCCATCGTCAAAAAGGCTCAGCTGGCGGTAACTCATGCCGTCACTGCCAAACTGCACCCTGTCCTTCTCACTGGTCAGGTTCCGCACAATATAATCCTCCTCCAGTTTGGTGGGGTACATCATCCTTCCCCCACAGGTGATAAAGTACAGCGCCCGCTTCAGCACCACCCCGATCCGCTTCAGGTCCTCAAAACGCAGCCGGGCACTGCGGCGGGCCGCCACAATCCGCTGGGCACTGCGCACCCCGATCCCCGGCACCCGCAAAAGCAGTTCATAGGGTGCCCGGTTGATTTCCACCGGAAACTGCTCCAGATGCCTTACCGCCCAGTCCTCCTTGGGGTCCAGCAAAACATTGAAAAAGGGGCGCTTCTCATCCAACAGTTCCCGGGCCTGGAAGCCATAGAACCGCAGCAGCCAGTCCGCCTGATACAGCCTATGCTCCCGTTTAAGAGGCGGCCCTCCGGGCAGCGCGGGCAGGGCCTTGTCCTCATTGACCTTCACAAAGGCGGAATAAAATACCCTCTTTAAGTCAAACCGCTGATACAGGCTCTCCGCCACATTCAAAAGCTGATAATCGCTCTCCCCCGTGGCCCCAATGATCATCTGTGTGGACTGCCCTCCCGCCACGAATTTCGGCGCATGGCGGTACACCGCCAAGTCATACTGGTTGACCTTGATTCCATTCTGGATCTGCCGCATGGGTGTCAGGATATTACGGCGGTGCTTGTTGGGAGCCAGTTCCCGCAGCCCCTCCGCAGTGGGCAGTTCCAGATTCACGCTCATGCGGTCCGCCAGAAATCCCGTCATCTGAATCAGCTCCGGCGGCGCGCCGGGAATGGCCTTCACATGCACATATCCGTTAAAACGATACTGATTTCGCAGCAGATATAACGTCCTGTAGATCAACTCCATGGTCCGCACAGGACTCTCAAAGATCCCGGAACTCAGAAATAAACCTTCTATATAATTGCGCCGGTAAAACTCTATGGTCAGCCTACAGATCTCATCCGGTGTAAAAGTCGCCCTGGGCACATCGTTGGATTTCCTGTTGATGCAGTATTTGCAGTCATAGATACACTCGTTGGTCATCAGGATCTTTAACAGGGAGATACACCTGCCGTCACTGGAAAAGCTGTGGCAGATCCCCGCCTTCACACAGTTCCCCAGGTCCCGCCCGTTCCCCTTGCGCTCCACGCCGCTGCTGGTGCAGGCCACGTCATATTTGGCGCTGTCGGTCAATATGCCCAGCTTCTCCATCAGCCCCATGGAACGGCCACCCTGTACAGCTTCCGGGGCAATGATATGCACGTTTTACCGCGCTCCCATGTCATGGAATTTATCCATACCATTGCGCCGGCTGGTGTGGGACGCAAGATCATCCGGGCTTTCCCTGTTCCCGCATACCGCCGGCCTTGCCTGTGCCGCCTCGCCGTTTTGTAAAGGATATATGACATCCCGCCTTTCCTTTATGGTATCCGCCACAGGCAATCGCTTTTTCTCCACAGCCCCCTGCGCTTTTAATGCCTGTGCCTCCGCCGCCCGGTTATCTTCCCCTTCAAAAAGCCCCCACATTTCCATGAACCACACCCCTTACAAATATGTCAAGAACACTCGTTCGAAATTAATATAGCACATATGTTCGCAGAATGCAAGAGGAAAATAAAGCCCCATGCTCACCCTCACAGGCAGGCATGGGGCTCGGAAAACGGCCCTGAATATGGCTATTTCTTTTTCATCACCAGATGCTGGGGCAGGCCGTTTACCATAAACGGCTGATAATCGCCCTGGATCAGCGGCTCAATATAATTGATGAACTCCTCCGTCACATAGTTCCCTTCCCTGTTCATCCAGGACCGGGGTACCAGCTTCTCGTTGTTGGCAATCCGATGCACGTCGTAGATACCGGCGGCGCTCATGTAAGGATCATCCGCCACACGGTCAATCACCACCATCTTGCCGGTATCCCCCTCGTCCGCCGCCTTCACGGCAGCGCCGCCCACCATGAACGCCTCGTCCACATCCACCCGGGAGGCCATGTGGGACGCACTCCTCTGCAGAGTGGAATACTCGATGCTGCGGGTCTTGCAGCCGATCTCCGCCCCCAGATATCCCGCCAGGTAGGCGGCAGTCCCCTGTAGCTGCTTATGTCCAAAGGCGTCCACATAGCCTGCGCCGCCCGACAGTTCGCAGACATATCTGCCGTCGGCCAGCTTGATCCCCTCGGATACGGCGATCACCACGGATTTCTTTTTCTTGAGCAGTTCTTCCGTGGTCTTGCGGAACCTGTCAATGTCAAATACCACCTCAGGCAGATAGATCAGGTCCGGACCGTCGCATTCCTCCGTCCTGGCCAGGGCCGTCGCCCCGGTGAGCCACCCGGCATTGCGTCCCATAATCTCCAGGATCGTGATGGTGGACCTGTCATTATAGGTCAGACCCAGGGCATCCCTGATAATCTCCTTGGTGGATGCGGCAATGTACTTGGCGGCGCTTCCAAAGCCCGGCGTGTGGTCCGTCAGCGCCAGATCATTGTCAATGGTCTTGGGCACACCCAGGAACTTCTGGCTGTGACCCTTCACAATGGCGTAGTCGGACAGCTTCTTGATCGTGTCCATGGAATCGTTGCCGCCGATATAGATGAAGGCTTCAATCTCCAGCTTATCCAGGATTTTGAAAATCTTCTCATAAATCTCGGAATTCTCATGGATCTCCGGCAGCTTATACCGGCAGGAGCCCAGGAATGCCGATGGCGTTCTCTTCAGCAGTTCAATATCCATATCAGAGTGGATCTGGGTAGCCAAATCCACATACTGCTCATCCAAGAAGCCCTGGATACCGTGAAGCATTCCATAAACCTTATGGAACCCCCTCTCCCTGGCCGTCTTATAGACGCCCGCCAGGCTGGAATTAATCACTGCTGTGGGGCCGCCTGACTGCCCCACGATAATGTTGCGTTTTTTTGCCATTTCCTCTCCTTTCCCGCATATCCCGGAAGCCGGCTGTGGCCGGGCCTTCGCCTCTCTTTCGATATGCATCGGTTTACCCTCCAATTTATACGCACGGCCGATTGGATTTTCCTTACCGCACGGCACATATTTCCTGATTATATACAGTCAACGACATTGGAAATTTCGCTTTCGGTCCCGTAAAAGTTCCCTATATGGCTTTTGCAGGTCCAAGAGCAGAAAGCAGCTAGATCGTTTGCCGTAACAAGTGCCGTGCGGAAATCGGAAAACCGCAACGGTGATCCGTATATCCTGCGCCTGTAGAACATGCGCTAAATAAATCATATCAAATATGGGAAAAAAACACAACAATATTATAAAATTTTTGTAAAAAAAGCACTTGCTTCTCCCTGCTACATATGATAAACTAGACCCATAAAAGTGGGGATTGTATACCATATCAGTAAATGGATTTATTGATGATACAAGGAATTCCCCCGGGATATATTTATCCGTCTGGCTTATTTCATGGAAGAAAGGAGGCAGGGCTATGAGCGCTATTCTGAACACCGTACACAACAACTATCTGGCCGCTTATGCGCCGTCCAGCCTCACCCGCTATGACACGCACAAAAAGAGTGAGCTTCGTGCAGTATACAATTCCATTGTGAAAATTAATAAGGATTCCCCCTGGTATCTCCCGATCAAAAGGGTGGATGTGCAGCAGTTTGCCATAGGGCTCAAGGAGGGCGCAAGGGATCTCCACAATACCATTGCTTCTCTGGGCGGCCTGGAGGAAAGCGATCTGCTCAGCAAAAAAACGGCCTTTTCCTCAGACGAAGAGATTGCCGCCGCCACTTATGTGGGCACCTATACGCCGGGCGAGGAAAATCCCCCGATCCTGCTGGAGGTACAGGAGTTGGCCGTCACCCAGGAGAATATGGGTAATTTTCTGCCTACAGGCAAGGTGGGCTTATCTCCCGATACCTACTCCTTTGATGTAGGCATCAACGATATGAACTACGAATTCCAGTTTACCCTTGGGGATAACGAGGTCAACCGGGATCTCCAGGAGAGGCTGGCGCGCCTGATCAACAATTCCGGCATCGGCTTAAGCGCAAGGGTGCAGGATGCCTCCGGGCGCAGTTCCCTTGTGCTGGAATCCGAGGCCACCGGGCTTTCCCCCGACAGGACGGAACTCTTCCGCATCAGTGACGAGCATACCAGCAAGGCAAAAGGAGCCGTGGACTATCTGGGCATCGACTATATCAGCCGCCCTGCGTCCAACGCCCGCTTTACCATTGACGGGGAGCCCTGTTCCACAGCCTCCAATACTTTTACATATGAAAAAAAATACGATATTTCCCTGAAGGGCATCACCCCTGAGGGGCAGCCCGTGACCATCGGCCTTAAGACCAACGTGGAATCCCTGACGGACAATGTAATACAGCTGACGGAAGGGTACAACCGCTTTCTTAAGGGAACCAGCAATTACCTGGAGGCCCAGCCCCGCAGCAGGCATGTGGTGCGTGAGATGAACAAAATCATTTCGCTGTATCAGGATTCCCTCAGGGCCATGGGTGTGACCAGCCAGGAGGATGGCACTCTGGAGGTTGACCGCACCAAGCTCGGCAACGCGGTTGTCAGTTCCGAGGATGTGTCTGATACCTTCCACACCCTTAAGGATTTTTCCAACCAACTGCTCCGCAAAAGCAGCCAGATCACCATAAATCCCATGCAATATGTGGATCAGACCATCGTGGCGTACAAGAATCCGGGGCGCAGTTATGTCAATCCCTATATATCCAGCGCCTACAGCGGCATGTTATTTAATGGATATTGCTAGACCGGATAGCACACATCGGTTCTGTATATCGGCAGACCGGAAAATATATATACTCACAACCGTTAAGACTTTCCAATTCCTGCACGGAACATGCTGCATAATTGGGCAACATGTTCCGTGCAGGAAGGAAAGCCTGATCGGTCAAGGGCATAGACACAAAATAAAAGAGGCAAGTGCTTTACAATCGGTAAGCTGCTTGCCTTTAATATATAATATTATGCATGGAATTTATGGCTTTTTCTTGGTTTTCTGCTTATATCTGTCAATCTGTGCGAAATCATCCATCAGTTCCAGTATCTTGTCCCTGCCCTCCTGGTTCAGCTTCACATAGTTCTGCATCACCCTGTTCTCCAGCAGCTGTGCCCCCAGGGACGCATCCCGCTCCAACGAAGTAAAATCCACAGGGTTTAAGCTCAACTTGTCACACATCCTGATCACAGTGCCATAAGCCATCCCTTCGATGCCACGCTCCAATGCTGTTACTAATGTACTATACGGGATATTCATCTCCAAGGCGAACTGACGAACACTGCGATACTGTCTTAAAATTTCTCTTTTCAAAATCTCAGCTTTTGTCATGATCCTTCCTCCCAAATATCATAGGTTTATTGCCCTTCTAATTCTACTATACGATAAACCCTTTGATTTTACAAGAGGTTCTGATTGGATTTTATGTGTTTTTTTTGTGTATCAGCAAGCCGGCGCACAGCCGTGAACTACCTTGTACGCCCCTGCTGCGCCGCCCTGAACCGATCCAGTAAGCCGTCAATTTTACTGCGGATAAAGTCTCTGTGTTCCTCCTTGACCAGGAAATATAGATAGGACTCCTTCACATAGTCCTGAGGCATACCCCGCCCCGCAATCTTGAAATTGCAGAATCCCATATCAATATATCCTCCAAGCTGCTCATTGGTGATGAAGGCAGGTCTCTCCATGCACTCCGCAAAAGTGCGCTGCGTCGTCCGGTTCGGACAGGGAAAGCCTGTGTTGATATCATATTCCAGCTGCAGATAGGATTGCTGCCGGTAATGCTCCGCCCGCATGGCACAGCCCGGATAGCACACCTCGTTGACCAGGATCTCCACCCTCCGGGCCTGGGGGCTGACAGCCTCCAGCACCTGCCGGTCATGATTCAGGTCATAATCCAGTACCACCAGGTCATAGTCCCTGTCCAGTTCCTCCTGTAACCCCCGCAAATCCGTGATCCTCTTGGTGGTGGAGGAAATCAGCGGGTAACGGGGATACTCCCGGCGAATATAGTCCTCAAGCACAGGTGTGTTGACCAGCACCTGATTCAGTCCATTGTCCGCCAGCCTCATGATCAGATTACAATAGGTATCCTGAAGATGCTTTTCCTCTATCAGGGAATTCGTCCAGGTGAAACGCACCGGAATCCCCCTGCTGTTATATATTTTCAGGATATTCTCCATATCCCGCTTGCTTGTCAGGCCGAAGGAAACCCGCCCGCCGTTCCAGATGGCCCCGGGAAAAGTCCCGTACACGGAACCAATCCGGTAGCCCTCCCGAAATTTGTCGGGATAGTCCTTCATCATATTCATAATCACCTGGTTTAACAGCCGAAAATAACAAAAACCCGGCAAATGCCAATATACTTCACGTCCCATATCCTGCCTGCCTGTAGAAATATCTCTTATAGTCAACGACATTACGCTTGCTCCCTAGGGCCAACGGGCCGGCCTGGGATGATTTACCGTGATGACCTTGCTGCTCACCAGATTGTTCAGCAGCATGATCCGTACCTCCCCCTGCTTCTCCGGACGGATCAGATAGTGGGCATAGGTCTCCACCAGGGAAAAAATGTTGGCGGTCCTGCCCTCGATCTTGAACTGGCTGAAACCCATGGGCACATATTTTTCCCAGATATCCTCCGGAGAAATATATGTGCTGTAGCCCTGGATTGTGTGTACGCAATTGTATTCGCCGTACTCACAGTACCAGTGTTCCAGAGGCTTTTGCCGCTCCTTGGGAAGCCCCCGGTTTTCCAGCAGGGTACGCTGGTTTCTGGCAATATTCTGGTAGTGGGCACCCCTGCGGGGACAGTTGGGCGTACACAGGGTATTCACCAGTATCTCACAGCGGGCCTTGTCCTCAATCCGGGCCAGTTCCTCAAAATTATTGTTGAAATTATAGTCCAGCACCACCAGGTAGTAGTCCTTTTTCAGTTCCTCGTTGACCTGGCCGATATCCCGGATCTCCTTACAGGTGGAACTGTTCAGCTTATAGCTGGGGTATTTTTCCCTGATATATTTCTCCAGGACAGGGGAAAAGATCATAACCTCGTTCATGCCGTTGTCCGCCACCTGCATACAGAAATTACAGTAGGGATCGTGCAGGTCCTCTTCTGTGAGAAGCATGTTGGTGTAGGTGTAGCGCACAGGCACACCCTGGGCATTGATGCTTTTCACCACATTGCGGATGAAAGCGGCATCGCACTGGTCATAGTTGGAGGGCCTGCCGCCGTTCCACAGGGAGGTGGGGAACTCGCCGAAAAACGAAGCGATCCGCACGCCCTCCCGAAACCATTCCGGTTTTTGTTTCAGCATACTCAGGACCAGCATATTCAAAGGATAATTCTGGCGCAGGCCGGGCAGATGAAAATTGACTTCCATAGTAAAATACTTCCTCTCTCCAAATAAGCTGTGTCAGGGTTCTTTCCAGATACCGATGCTATCTACGGAGACGGATGGCTATAGGACAAGCTTTTGAACAGCACGCGGCAGTCTTCTGTCTCCTCCCTGACCATGGCATAGATTCCGGCGGTGCAGCCTACGAAGCCCCCTGCCACCTCGGTGGAGAGGCTGCGGATGTCCAGGTTCTCCGCCGCAGGGATATCCAGATGGCCGGCGGTGTAGCCCGCTGTGACCCGGAGGCCGTCTACCTGAAGGTAAAGCTTCAGGATCGCATCGCATTGCAGCGCCGGCAGCTGTATGGATCCCGCCATAGTGTCCTGCCCCTTTTGGCACAGAATGACTTGCAGCCTGCCCTGATATACCTCCAGCCGCAGATGATAGGCATTGCTCTGGAGCAGTGCCAGACCCGCATGGTAATTGCGGCAGCCATGATCACAGGTACTGCCGCCTTCCTTTTCGCTGCTTTCCCCGGGCTGCCCCGCCACCAGAGCCGCCTCCATGCGGAAGGCGTGGTGCTGTTGGCGGATCCCCAGATAACTGGGACTTCCCTGCTCCTTCAGTGTAACAGATGTGGCGGTAAGATACAAGCCCTTTCCGGCCTCCAGCGTATAATGGGACAATTTCGGATTACGCAGGTACAAAAACTCGTCCCCCAACGCCGCCATCCGGGCAAAGTCGTAGCTTCTGTCACTGCCGGGCACGGCATTGCGGCCTCTGCTGCGGCTGGTATGGCTGTCCGGATCCTGTTCCGGCAGCCACTGAGGCAGATTGATCTTCACCCGGTTCGTCAGCCGGCCCACGCCCGCGTTGACCACCGGCCAGTCGTCCTCCCAGGTCACCCTTGCCAGAAAAGTCTCTCTGCCCATGGTGGTATAGCCCTCCAGGGGCCGCACGGCCAGCATGGTCATATACCACTCCCCCGCCGGGGTCCGGAATAAGTCCCCATGGCCCACATACTTGACGGGATATTCCCGGCCCAGATGCCTGTGGGTCAGAATGGGATTGCAGAAATTGTTCTCATAGGGCCCCCAGATATGTTTGCTGCGGCACACGCTCACCGCATGCTCCGGCCCCGTGCCTCCCTCGGCGTGAAGGATATAATAGTAATCTCCTCTTTTGTACAGATGGGGGCCTTCCGGCCAGTGTACGCCCCGCATGGCACCGTTCCATACATTTTTATGTTCCCCCACCAGCTTCCAGGTATTCAGATCCAGCTCCTGTATCCAGATATACCAGTCACCGTCATACCGGCAGCCCTCCGGGTTGGGATGGGTGCCGATATAATAGCATTTCCCGTCATCATCAAAAAACAGACTTGGGTCAATGCCGTCCGCCCCCTCCAGGTAATGGGGCTCTGACCATGGCCCCTCGGGATTTCCTGCCGTTACCACATAGTTGCCGCCATGAGACACATTGGTACATATCACATAAAATATGCCTTCATGCCAGCGGATCGTGGGCGCAAACAGCCCCTGGGAATGCCCGGCACCGGCCAGCGGCAGCTGGGAAGCCCGGTCCATCACATTGCCGATCTGCTCCCAGTGTACCAGATCCCTGCTGTGCAGCACCGGCAAACCGGGAAAGTAGGCAAAGGTAGAATTTACCAGATAATAGTCCTCCCCCACCGCGCAGACGGAGGGATCCGGGTAGAACCCCGGCATAATTGGATTTTTAGCATATTGTGCCATTTGTAATATACTCCTCTCCTGATACTATACAATTTCCTATACTTTTACCATACAAACCTCATTTCCGCCCGGCTGTACAGGACAGGTGCCCCGCACACCTGCATTCCCCCTGCAGCCACGTAGAAATCAGTTCTGTATCCGATATACCTCTCTAGAAAAAAGGGGTGGTGCCCGGAAAAACACCACCCACTTTCTGCATTAATGCCTGTTTCAGTTATGAATAACCTTGCAGGTCAGATACCTGCTATTACTTACTGGTTAGCTTCCGTAATGTATGCCTGCCAGGTGTCTCTGATCGCCTCTACCTTCTCGGATACAACAGAGCCAGGCAGACCATATACCAGGTCATTGCCCAGATCCAGGTTGGGGATCAGGCCATGATAGGTTACGCGGCCGTTGGTCATCATACGGGTGATGGTGTAGTCAACTGCCTCGGTATCAGGGAAGTTATTGTAGTAGCCGGGCTTCCATGCCTGATAATCCTCATAGCCGGGAACGGGATCGGTCCACAGATTGTAGGCAAATGCCAGGTTCCATGCCTTTTCCGCATCATAGCAAGCGGGAATTGCTACAGGGTTGTTGCTGTAGATATTGGTGTAATCGCTGGCCTTGGGCCCCATAGGGAAGCATACAAAGCCATACTCGTCTTCCATGGTGGACCACTGTCCGTTAGGACCTGCGCAGTAAGCATCCTCTGTACAGAACACTGCCTCGCCGTTTACCCATGCCTGCTTGTAGTAATCCCACTCAGCGCCCTCGGGGGGAACCAGGGCGTAGTCGGCAATGGCATCCACAGCCCAGTTCAGGGCTTCCAGTGTCTCGTCGGACTCCAGCTTGTATACATACTGGCCGTCCTCCTGTCCCACATAGTCGCCATTGTTGGAATATACGGCACTGCTGATGAACACGGAATGGTTCTGGGTCATGCCGGCAACATCAATCACTCCATCGTTGTCCACATCCCTCTGCACCTGGCTGCACAGGTCAATGAAAGCATCCCAGGTCCACTCACCGGCCTCCTGCAGTTCATAGGGCTTGTTGGGATCAACGCCTGCATCTTCCAGCAGTCTCTTGTTGAAATAGATACCGGTACGAGGCTCGGTATCCCCGCCATACATACAATAGATGGAATCGCCCCTGCTCATCAGCTTATGCACGCCTGCGCCCCACTTTGCCTCGGAGAAATCCAGGCAGTCCAGGGTAGCCAGATCATACATCAGGCCCTGGCGCATGGCAGAGGTGGTGGGAGCCGCCTCACGCAGAATAAAGATATAATTCTCGTCACCGCCGGCAGTGGCATAATCTACAAAGTCCTGGGGAGCGCTGCCCCAGTCAGAGATGGCCTGCTGCTTGAAGGTGAAGTTATAGGTCTCCTGAATCCACTCGCGATAAGCGTCACGAGCCTCCTCATAATCATTGTTGGGTTCAGCGGGATCTCCGGACCACCAGTCGCGCATAATGATCTCCATGCCGCCCAGGTCATATACATTGCCGTTCTCATCGGTCAGAACCGTATAAGGGCTTACCTCCTCCTCGGAAGACCCATCCGGTGCGGAAGACTCCTCGGGGGCAGATACATCGGAAGACTGCTCCGGGGTGGACGCATTGGATGTGTCTCCGCCAGTTGTAGGTGCCGGCTCATTGCCGCATGCAGCCAGGCCCACAGTCATCACTGTTACCAGAGATGCCGCAATTACTTTCTTTGCAATTTTACTTTTCATTTTTCATATCCTCCTGTTTGAGTTGCACATCCGTCCTCAGTCCCTTTTATAAAGTGAATTCCGCCTGCTGTTATATCAGCGGACTTATGGACACTGCACAGACGGATGCAGTTGCTCTATATAGAACCCCGGGCTGGCCCGATGCCACAATATCTTTTCCGGGATGGCACCGGAGCCTGGGAAACTATAGCTATGTTACATCTTGATACCGGAACTGCTAAGGCTCTCCACGAAGCCTCTCTGGGCGAACAGGTAGAGTATCAGCACGGGAATAATGATCATCAGCGTCCCCGTAGACATGATGCAGTCTGTCAAGCCCACAGTGGGGGTGACGGTAGTTCCCTGCAGCCTCATCAGATGCGCCGCCAGGCTGTCCACAATCCTGGACAGGGAGGTACTCACCAGCCTCACATTCCCCAGAAACAGCTTGGAATAAAATCCATCCGTCCACTGCCACACAAAGGAGAACAGGAAGCAGGATGTCAGGATGGGGGTTGCGTCCGGCAACATGATCCGCAGGAAGGTCTTAAGCGTGCCACAGCCGTCCACATAAGCCGCCTCCTCCAGTTCCATGGGGATGTTGCGGAAGAACTGGCGGATCATATAGATATACAGGCCGTTCTTCAATCCCATGCATCCTGCGCTCATCAGGTAGTAGGGCAGTGCGGAACCCCTCAGGTTGATGGTGTTGCCTGTCACCGCCTTGAATATTCCCAGCACATCAAAGAACCGGAAATGCAGATGCAGGGAAGTGGAAATGGTCTGCGGCGGCACCAGCACCACCATCAGTACACAGGCAAACCAGAATTTCTTGAGAGGGAAATTGAACCTGGCAAAGCCGTATCCCACCAG
>CAMWSA010000067.1 GCA_947176785.1 uncultured Lachnospiraceae bacterium | reverse complement strand
GAATAGGACATACTTGGCCGGATAATCGTAAAATACAAATTCCTGGTCAAAAAAATATAAGCTTCCATTCAGATAAAAGGAATTATACGGAATCATGTCAATATATGCGTGCTTCAAAATCACACCTAGATCATTTTGTTCTATATCAGCATTTTGGATCGAACACGCCCCGTCCTGCACATGGTCAGATGAATTGAGAATAGCCTTATATAATAAGTCAAAAATTAAGGGTACCGAATCCTTTTGATTTATAAAGCATTCCTCCAAGTACTCGATCAATGTATTGCCTTTTATATATGGCATACATAAGTAGTTCTCCTTGAGTTGCATTGGAATACATTTTATCCCTCTGTTCATTAGCGCAATTGTGTTTTCATATATTCTGACCAGGCTATCCCTTCCGGCCGAATCTAAAGCAGCTTTCATCACCTGGCCTGCATGAGTAATAATGGTTGAAAAGCCATGCTCCTTTCCCCTGTCTTTAGATAACACCGCATATATAACATGATCGGATATTTTCTCTTTGCTACATTCTATAAGAAAGGAGTTTGCCAGAACATTAAAAACACCATTTTCTATTAACCCATCATATATTTCATCTTCAAGCATAAGAAGGCTTTTTCTTTGCTCATCCGTATAGTATGATATAATCCTGTCCCGTACACTTTTTCTGGGAAGATATTCGTCTGTATAAATTGCCTGCGGCAGGATATGGTCCGGAAATGGATAATAAAGCCTCCAACTGTCAATCCATATCACACTTTCCAGACAATGGATAATTCCCCGGTAAGTCGCCCCCTTTTCATTGCGGATTCTCTCAAACGGAAGCATCCCCTGGCTTGGTGCTCCGCAAAACTCCCTGGCGGAAAAACGATTCCAGCATGTCAGTATCAGCTTCCCATTCTCACTAAGAAATGGTTGCAATTCTGCCAAAATACTGTATAATTCATCAATTTGAGAGATTGCCCTGTCAACAACTACATAATCATATTTTTCATTGTCATTTGGAGAAAATTCACATAGTACATCAATATTCTTACAATTTACATATCTTCTCCTAATATATTCCGCTTTGAGCAGGTTTTCTGCAACCACTACCACTTTTTCACATTTTTGGCCGAGAATACCTGTTAATGCGCCAAAACCTTCTGCATACTCCAGCACTTTCGCTCCACCTTTAAAGGGATACCATGATAGCAGATTTTCTCTCAAAGAGGTCAATTCCCGAAATATTGGCCATTCTTCATTACTAATTACATGGTCATACTCTTCTCTGGCATATTTATCTATGATATTTTTTATTCTTTCCTCTTGCTTTGATAAAATCATTTATACAATTCCTCGACCAGATTTTTCTCCTGCTTCCAATCATCCATTAATGTCAATCCGTTTAATACGCTGTCTTGCATGGTTATTTCTGCACATTCCCTTGCCGCAAAGAGATGGTCTGCGAACTCCTCACCGATATCAATTTCCTGCCAATTTTGTACCGAAAGTAACTCCTGCAGCAATTCCAAGCATGCAGCCTGCATATCTTCGACATATTTGAGTTCTTTGGCAGTTCTATCCTGACTCGAAAATACCGGAGTTCCTTTCTCATCAAAACAAGTCACCGAGGGCTCCTGCGAGGTCATAAATGTCTCTACCATTTTATAGTGTCTCATAAAATACGATTTTTCTCCATCAAACATCGCATTTACATGAGCCTCTTCCTTGTTCTCTGAGCCATTCCATCCCATATATAGTCCATTCAGTTCAAACGGCGCGATCTTCATTAGGGATTTCTGGGTCGTCCCTGATGAAACAAAATCAATAAAGGCGTACACTTTACCTATCTCCAATTTCTCATTGCCCATATATCGAAAATAATTGAGCCTTGCCTCATCTGACCTTTTAAGAATACTATCCACATGGTCCCACACATACTTATGAATACTATCCCCATATTTATTTACATCATAAATTTTTATCTCATTCTGCCTTAATCCAAACCTTTCTCTCATTATGATTTCCGGAGGCATTCCCTCAGAAATCTGGATAATCATATTGATGTAAGCTTCGTTGTTAATACTTGTCATCACTGCTGCCTTCCTGGAAGTATAAAAATACAGTGGTTTGGGTAATTTTAAATCGCTGGAATCGCAAATCATTTCATACATATGCTGCAAAACGTATCCATCCCGGGCGGAAAATAAAACCTTTTCATAACAGCCACTCTCCAGATTATCTGCCAGCCACAGCACAAACCTGACAATTAGGGCTGCACAAAACATATACCCATACTCATATTCCGTACTTGCCATAATCCTCCCTTCTTCCCAGCCCTTTCTAAAAGGAGAATTCATTATTTTGGATATAATTAGACCAAGCACATAGCGTTCTGAAAAGGATGCGGCACTCGGCATAATACCACATAATACCGTTCTTTTAGCCATCATAATCGGATTGGGTATCAGACAATAATCTATCCCTGCTAATGCAGCACATACCCCATCATGAACGGGATGATCACCTATATGCAAAAACTGGTTTTCTCCCTGCTGTACCTTATAGCTTTCCAGTAATCCCTGAATCTTTAACTGTTTTTGCTCACAGGATACATAGATCCCCTCGTATCCTTCAATTCCGTTTTTCTTTAGAATACCGTCAATGATTTTCTCAGGCAAATACATATCTGATATCAGAAATATCCTCTTTCCCAATTCTATACACCTGTGAAAAACCTCCAGCATATCCTGCCGCAGTATTAATTGATTCTCTTCCGTTTGTATTTCTAAAGCCTTGTAGATATTTGCCTTTTCTATAGGGATATCATATTTTCGTGAAAAATTGTTATAGATGTCATCTATATTGGGATTTGTCAACCCCAGTTCTTCTTGGGCCGCCTGCCTTTTGGAGACAAAATCCGTTATATCCCCTCCGCGTTTATATGCCTCATTTTCCGTAAGCTCCCAGATATTCTCCGGGAAAAGGGTCTTCCTCATGAGTAAAGTATCAAATATATCAAAGCTAATACATGTATGAGACTGGATCTTTTCTAATAACTCTTCCCTGGTAGGATAGGTATACCTTTCAATATTATCGCATATTAAATCTATTCTTCTACCTTTTAAATCGATGAGCGGCACCTTATATTGCGTGCAAAAAGATAACAACTGCTGAAATAAATCCTGTCGAAACACCATCTGCTTAACCAACAAAATATAGTCAATATGCATTTGTGCCGCCTGTTTTAATGACAAATATCCAAAGCTTTCAGCATCTCTCACATCCAAATCCATGTAATAGAACTCATAATGATCGGCCAAGTCCGCAAGGTTTGCCCTCACTTCATCGATATTTCCGTAAATTATAATCGTTCTTTTCGCATGGGTACTCAGGTACTCTCTTATTTCGTTATACATTATTTACCTCTCGAACAATCCTGCCAACAGCAGCACAGCATAATATTATGTGAAATATTCTTCTCAATTTCTACTTTTGCGCCTCAAAATATAATGGCAGATACCCCAAATATCCTTCCTTTATACCATAATAAGCTTTTCCATATACATTAGTGAAACCACAATCTTTCAATTGTTGCAAAATATCCCATCCGAAAATCTGATATACCAACATTGGGGGATAGCCCTCCACGGGATTCGGATGATACCAGGGTTCGGCAATGTACTCTATGGCATTTTCTTTTACAAGCGCCCGTATCTCAGTCGTCATGCTATTAGCGTTAAATGGCACTGAAAAAACAAATCTCCCTCCTTTTTTTAATATTCGTAACACCTCCGCAAAAGCGCCCTTATAATCCGGAACGTGCGCCAATACATCGTTGGATACCACCACGTCAAATTCGTCATTTTCATATGAACATTTACTGGGATTTTCATAACGCACGCCATCATAATATGCCCCTGATGCAAAACCTTCCCCCATATACTCGAAGCCTTCCAGTTGTGGCAGTTCTTTTTGCAGCTGTTGGAATATAAGCGTTCTCTGCTCATGCATTAGGACTCTCATCCCTGGCTGATAGTTTTGAAATACTATATGCGCAATAAATCTCTGCCGGTTATTGCACCCACAGTTCGGACAGATCAGGCGCTCACGCCAATTGGGATGTCTCGGGCCATCCCCACGCTCCGCTGATTGATAGTCAACCACCAATGCCTGTATCGAATTACATATCTCACATCTTCCATAGTATTTAAATACCGTGTTCCCTGACCCAGCATACAATTCTGCCAGACAACGCTCATATCTCCAATATTTCAAAAGTTCATGATACCTTTGTTGAAACTCTTCCACATTACTGACTGCGTATTCCTGCGTCTCTACTTCGGTATCATCAAAAAAACAATGGCGCATGATCTCCACGGCTTCCTCGACTTCAATTCCCGGTAAATAGTTGATATCTCGTCTCATCAGATTACGTGTCACGCCTTGTCCTCCACCTCTTGCATATCTGCCATCAATACATTCTCTGCAACTTTTGCGGTAAAATAATTCTCAATAAAACTTCTGCCTGCATCCGACATTTTCCTTAACTCTGTGAAATCAGTGTATAATTCCACAATCCTTTGCGCCATCTTTCCGGCATCATCCTCAACCACAAAAGAATGCATCGCCCCATCAAGCCCTTCTCCGCCAATAGAGGTAGTCACCATCGGAATTTGATAGTAGGAAGCTTCAACTACTTTTCCCTTGACACCGGCCCCATATCTCAATGGCACTACTGCAAGTCTGCACTTTCTATACAATGCCTCCAACTCTTCATCCGATACAAATCCTTCCAGCACAATATTCCTGCACGCCAGTGACCTGATTTCATCCGTTGCTTTGCCGCCCACGATATGCCACACAATATCCGGATATGCTGCTACAATTTTTGGAAAGACTTCTTTGGCAAACCACAACACTGCATCAACATTAGGCGGATGCCCAAATCCCCCCACGTATAAAATATCGTTTCTTCTGGCAAAATCTTTTTCCAGTTTTTCCGGAAACTCATCATAGATATATAGCGGAATATTACGAATCGGCTTGTCGGGAAACTCTTTCTGTATAACGCCTTGTTCGTATGACCCAACAACATGTCCCACATCTGCCTTATCAAATAACTCCAATTCTATTTTCTTCCAGTACTCCGAATCTTCCAATGCCTTTTTATCGCCATTCAAGAGATAATCCCTGTATAAGCGCACATGGTGAAGGTCATGTGCAAAATAAAACACCTTGCCCCGGGCATATTCTTTTACCAAATCCATGTACTTAATGGAAATATGCGGTCTCTGCAAATAGATATAATCAAAGTAGTGCAGGTTCTCTTCCAGCCAACTCTGCCAGTTATTGTAATAAAAATTTCCATATAATATTTCAACGCCCAATGCGTTTAACATAGATGTATATGGCTCCGGCTTGGCAAAATTATCTCCTATAAACGTTACTTTGAAGCCCATTTTCAAGAACATTTTCAGATACATATAAGTGCATCTACCTCCTGCATCCCTATCATAATTAGGAACATAGTGATCCACTACCAGAATTTGCTTTCTTGTCTGTCCTCTGTCTTTCGCCAGATATACGCTTTGACCATTTGGAAAATGCTCTTCCTCTAAAACGGCTTCCCACTTTTCATAAAACTTCTTCTGGTTTTGAACCTGATAGGCTTTAAGCCCTGTCGAAGTATCTTTTCCATTGGACATTCCTTCAAAGTGCACCACTACAGATGCCGGATGCATCATAACTTTATACCCATGCTTACGTACTTCAAAAGCCAGATCCGTATCCTCATAGTATGCAGGAATAAACCGCTCGTCAAACCCACCTATCGCTTCCCAGATAGACGCCCTTATCATAATTGCAGCTCCCGAGACATAGTCTGCCTCTTTTAAATATGAGTATTCCGGGTCTTCCGGGTTTTTCATATTCCCATAATTCCATGCACTCCCATCTTTCCACAGGATGCCCCCCGCCTCCTGGAGATGTCCGTCCGGATAAACTAACTTTGATCCCACCATCCCTACATCTTCTCTGCTTTCAAATATATCAACCAACGGCTCAAGCCATTCTGGCTGAACCTGTGTATCATTGTTCAAAAATAGAATGTACTCGCCTCTGGCTCTCTTTGCGGCATTATTACAATTTAGCAGAAAGCGCAGATTTTTCTCATTATGTATTACTGTTATTCCGTGGACTACCGTTTCCAATTCTTTAACCTGATCCGTAGAACAGTCATCTGCAACAATTACCTCGTACGGAATATCCCCTGAATGTTCAGAGATAGACCTCAGACAATTGTAAGTATACCCAAACTGATTATACACAGGAATGATGATTGATACCATTGGTTTTTCCCACGTTTTGAATGTTAGTTTTGGATAGCTTTCTATATCAGTATCCGTGATGATGGGATCAAATAATACAGGTTCATAAGTCACTTTCTCCGCATCACTCTTGAAGTGGGCTTTCAACATTTTCAATCTGTTTTCCAAAGCCTTTGCCCTACTCGACATTTCTGCCATATCTGAAACAAAGCATACATTTTTATAAGCTGCCTCTATATATTGATCCAGAACTTTTCGTATCATTGCATTATCAAGATTCTCTTTCGATACCGTAACCTCTCCCATCATCTGGTTAATTTCAAAAGGACGATATATCAAAAAAGAGTCTATCCCTATCACCTGCGTTGCAATAATGTCACTCTCTATGTGGTCTCCAATGTGCAGATATTTTCCCTCTCCATACATTTCCTTTAAAATGCGGTAGAGTCCAGTAAACTTATTCTTTTTATATTCAGAACTGGTAATTATACTATCATAACCCGATATTCCCAACTTTTCCAGGAGTTCTGACAGAGACTCTTTAGTCAGTCTGTATTCCTGCATATCTTCTATTATAGATACTTTTTTTCCTTGTTTTACGGCATAGGACAGCGCATCTACAATCTGTTTCCTGACGTAAAAAAACTCTTCAAACTGGCTTACCACAATCTGAATCATTTTATCTATCTCAATGGAATTCAGCTTCTCTGCTTTCCCCAGCAACGCATAGATTTCCCTTTGACAGATCAATGTGTTTTCCGCTTGCAGCTTACTGATTTTCTCAGCAAAATTTTTTATGACTATTCCCTGGTTAGCCAGTTCTGCGCCAGCCTCCTTAAAAAAGTCATATGCATACAGGTGTCTGGCTACAATAAGTGTACGGTCTATATCAAAACTTATAATATCATGCTTATCAATCTCATCCAACAAATTTTCATAAGTGCAATTGGGATAATTAACCTTTTTGCTCAATACTGTTCGATAGATATCATACATGCTGTTACCATACATATCATATACCATTATGTCATTGTCTAAGCACAAGGAACATATTCGCTTAAATACTTCCAAAGCGGATTCCGTTCGCGCAGCAATAATTAATTTTTTAATTCCCAGCATCAGAAAATCTGTCATGTTGGCAACATATTTGCCTCTGATATATCTTTTATCCCAGTGGTCATCCACCACGCACTCAAACCGATAGTCCGGGAAACTATCCAGTATAGCCTTGACATTGATACCACTGCCATATAGCGCTATCCTTTCCCCTTTAATCTTGCAAAACTTCTCTTCAAAAATGCTCAAGCAATACTCTTTTTCTGTCATGTCTTTCATGCCCATCTTTCTTTAACCCCTCCTCTGTTTTTTTATTGCCAAGGCTATCTGCTTATGAAGCATATCCATAAGCTGCTTTTTACTAAAGTTTTCTGAAATATATGCCTGTTCTATCCAGGATAATCTGGTCAGGCACTCTGCATTATTATAACTCTCTATGATGCAGTCTGCAAATTCCCGTGCGCTGTCTGCAATCATGACACCTGTATTGCCTTCAAGGCCCTCGGCCCCTATGGAAGTAGTGAGAATTGGTGTACCATAATACATTGCCTCCAATACTTTTCCTTTCATCCCTGCGCCATAGCGAAGCGGAGCAACTGCCATTCGGCATCGCCCATAATATTTTGGCAACTCATTTTCTTCTACAAATCCGCAAAACCTGACATTGTCGGATTCAGCCATCTGCAGTTCCGCAGGCGGAGCTGCTCCTATAATATAAACCGGGATATCACATAATCTTTCCCATACTTTCGGCATAATCTCTGTTATAAGCCATCTGACAGCGTCTACATTCGGATGATGTCCGAAGCTTCCCACAAACAAAAGCCCTTTGCTATCTGTACTGCGGCTTGTCACTTCCCTGTTCTCAAAGAAATATAGCGGGTAATATTCAATGCAGGCATGGGAATTAAAACTCCTTAAATACTCTACCTCATATTTGCTTGGGTAGCCCGATACATCTACTTTATCTAACAGCCCGAGTTCCATCTCCTTATATTTTTCCGCCTCCAGCAAGATCTCCTTATCTTCGGTCACCTGCGCCTCGCGCATAAGCCGCAAGAAATGTATATCATGGCCAAAATGTGATATAAAAACAGTGGGTTTTAATGCTCTCAATAAATCAACATAACGTTGAGCAACCTGCGGTCTGTTAATAAACACATATATGACATCATTAATATACCCTCTCAGCTTTTTTACAAGGTGGCAGTCCCATTCACATCCATAGATCACCATTATTCCCATTTGCTGATAATAAGGGGTATACTTCTCCTCATACAAATAGTTATCGGGAATATAAATAAGATGCGGATTGATTTCAAGAAGAATATCTATATATTCCTTTGTCGCCCTGTGACCTGCATTACTGTCAAACCGTGCCACCATGGCATCAAACACAAGTACAATATCCCTTTTTTGCCCCCCCCCATGCATCCCCCTACATTCCAACTCGGATGGATATTCATTTGTACTCACTACTATAGACTGTGGCTGATATAGAAAATCAATCTGTTTTCCTCCCTGCACCAGACTTTTCAGTATATCCAAAATGGATCCATTGGTTTCGCCCAATTCCGTTTGTAACAGCTGCCACCAATATCCACTCATTATCATACCATCCGGAACCGCCATATCCCTTCGCTTTACATAATTGACCTCTGGCGCATCAAACCGCTCTCCAGCTGATTCACATTTCAGTATATCTGTATGATATATGGAAAATCCAGAGCTTAATGTACTTAATTCCCGCGAAAGAATCTTTGATATAATGATTTTGTCCTGATCCCGTCTCCATGTTTCATATAATCTTACAATACTAGATCCTTCAAATACAGACCCGGCACTGACGATAATTACCGCATCGGCGGATTGGTTTTTCTGAATTTCAGTCAGCCTGATAACCTTACAGGATAATTTACCTTTAGAATGCCGAATGCTTGCCATACATCTTGCGGACTGCAGCTTCGTATAATTTATATCATCAACTACAATCAAAATCTCTTCTGTTTCCTCTGGCACACAACACTCCATCGCCCCATCTTCCAGTTCTAAAGAAAAATCCAATCCTATGCAAAAAAACAGACTATAGTCAAATATCAGATTTCGGAATCCCATACGCTCAAGCTGTGTGTAAATATCAAGCGCACTTGACTTATTTGCAATGACAATGATGCAATCCCTGCCACGTTGATCCAATTCCGCCACAGAAAGAACTTTTACACCCTCTATCATTTTTCCCCATTCCTCAGGATTGTTATCACAGAACGCTTCAATATTTAAGCCTATTCTAGATGCATATCCCTGGACTCTTTTTCCCCGCTGTCCACTGCCAAAAATAATGATACCGCTATGTCTATTCCTCACCCAGTCGTCTATATTCACGCTCTAAGAATCTCCTCAAAATATGTTTTTCTCTATTTAGGATTATCTTTCCCCTTCATCTAATCAAAGTGCGGAACAGAGTCCAGTACCTTCTCTCAGATTATATGAACAGCCTTTCTCTGTCAAGTTCTTTTTTGCTCCGGGAATCCTGCGCCATCTTGGTCACTTTCTCCTTAATGGTTCGTCCATCATTTTTCTCCTCCCTGGACACTTCCCCCTCTTCATTTTGCAAGCCATACAAGTCCCTTCTTCCTTTTAAGTATGCTACCCCTCCACAGGCGTTTGCTGGTATCCGGGTTTATCCTCGCCAATTTCTTCGGCAATGCCATTCACGACATTAACCAGTGAGACAATTTCAGCGCTTGTTTTCTCTTGTAACATTCCTTTGATCGCATCAAAATCCTGTATCACCGTCACAATGACAACATCGCATTCCGGAAGTTCTTCATCTATACAGTAAAAGGTTAAATCTTTATAGGTGAGTCCCTGTCGTCGATCAAGAGCTCCCACCACCTTAAGTTTGCCCTGTCCCAATTCCTCATATAAATGCTTTCCCAATTCTGCCATTCCGTAAATCAGAGCTTTACCAAACCCCCTCTCCAGAAAATAGTCCTGTAGATATATATTGCGCTCCTTCAAGGTCAGCCAGAGATTCAACACCTTATATAAGCTTCTATACTTATCCACCATTTTTAATAGTTCTGTTGTGTCGTTATCCTCGGTGATTTGCTCACTGATATTGTTCCACTCTTTCTGCACATCCAACTGTGGAGCATTGCATCGTTCCATTACATCCTGAACTTTTTCAAGGAATTGGAATTTATTCTTTTCATCCGGTTCCAAATAGTTTCCTTCCCCCCACTCATTCCATGCATTAATAAAAAGCCACTCATTCCCCAGCACTATATTCTTTATCGCCAGTTTATACAAATTTTCCCCAAAGCTATCAGGGGAGACTCCGCCGGCACTCACTCCCAGTTTTCCCTTTCGGGGGGTATTGTCATAATCTACAAATCCACCATAATATGTCTTTAAGTGGTCAGCATTCCTTAGATTCACTGCGTTCTTCCAGCAGTCTTGATAATCATATATATTTACGCCATTCTTCCATATCTCTTTAACAGTTCTGCCAGCTATCAATGGCAACCTGTATGCATTAGGGCCTTGAAACAGCCGGGCTGATATACCCGGCAGCAGCTTTATACTATTTACTCCTATAACATAAATTCCATCAAAATTGTGTTTTAAAATAAGAGCATTCCAACATTCCAACATTTCCGCCAATTCTGATATGTCCTCTGGCATATAGATCAGAAAAACCGGTTTATTATCTATTTTTACATAGCGTTCGTCCAGGAAAAAAGGTAATAAATAGCTGAAATGTTTTTCCCATTCCAGTCGTCCCCCATATTCTTGCTTAAGTAACACAGGATTTGTGCCATCCTCATTCGGTTCAAACTTTTCCGACCAGGCGTTTGCTTCATATAACTTGCTCCATGTCCGTGCCCACGTTTGATTGGCCCAGCAACAACAATATGAAATATTTATATCTTTCCAAGCCAATAAGTTTTCCATTGGCTTTTCCAAAATCTTTTTGCCGTCGCTAAAATAATAATGATAGAAGCAAAACGCATCTACTCCGTATTTCTGCGCCAGCTCCGCTTGCCACACTAACGTTTTCTTGTCCAGAAGATTATAATAGTTTCCATCCAGGGGCACTCTTGGCTGCTCATGTCCATCAAACAACTTTTCTGCTGCTTTCACAGTTGTCCAATCTGTAAATCCTTCTCCCCACCATTTATCATTTTCTGGAACTCTGTGAAATTGAGGTAAATACATTGCCATAGAATTCAATCTTTTATCCATACTGTTATCCTCTTCTCAATCTCATATAATGCCTGCTTTTCGCAAAGCAGCCACGATTTGAAGTTTACCATTGAATTTATCCACATATTCTTTTGCCTTAGTCCCCATACGGATTAAACGCACACGCCCCATGTTATACGCCCTCTTCATCTCCGCTTTTAGTGCCTCATAATTCCCCTCTTTCGTCAAATAATCATATATAAATGCCATTTCATTTCCAGGAATATCTTCTGCCATTGCAATTCTGGGAACTATGACAGTTCTTTCATACGAAAACGCCATAATCATAGCGCCTGAGTTCATACTGCTTGTCTTGTCATATGGCAGAACCAGAACATCACTGGCTCGAAGATATGCCTCCATTTCTCCATTTGGTACATGCCCCAATTCTAAAATGATTTTCTCATCTTTTCCTGCCATTTCCAGAAGATTACTTCCAAACTTATTTCCTTGTGTCTTTCC
>CAMWSA010000066.1 GCA_947176785.1 uncultured Lachnospiraceae bacterium | reverse complement strand
ATAGAAACACAATATAAAGCAACTGTTGTGTTCCGGATTTCTTCTATAAAATATTACAAAGCTCATATATAACTCAATGCATTTATGGGTTTAAACAGAATCCTATGTCCTGTTTCGACAGGACTGTTGACGAGACAAAATATGTAGTATCTGCCTGTTTTTGATGAGATCCGACGGCAGGCAGCGGTAGAGGCAGGAAAGTGCGCAGGCCTTACGGTGGAGAGAATTCTGAAGGAGTCCACGGCGTCCAGGGGCTTTGACTTGTCAATCTGGAAGAAGAAAGTCATATTCTGGTGTATGACCTGGGAGGAGGAACTTTTGCCGTCACTCTTTTAGAGGTGTTTGACGGAGTACAGAAGGTGAAGGCCGGTAGCAGAGATAACTGGTTGCGATCAAAGAATTTCAACTGTGAAGGGATTGTATCCCGGAAGCGCACATGGCGACCATGAAGCTTCCGGGATTTATGCCGTATGAAGCCGCAAGACCCTGTTTTCAGGCCGACAGATAGGTGCGCATGGTCTTTAGGGCATTTTTCTCCAGCCGGGAGACCTGGGCCTGGGAGATGCCGATCATGGCCGCCACCTCCATCTGTGTCTTGCCGGAAAAAAAGCGCAGGGAGATAATCTCATATTCTCGGGGGCCAAGGCGTTTCATTGCCTCACTGAGGGAGAGATGCTCCACCCAGTTTTCCTCCTTATTTTTTTTGTCGCTGATCTGGTCCATCACATACAGGGTGTCCCCGCCGTCGGTGTAGATGGGCTCATAGAGGCTCATGGGGTTCTGGATGGCATCCATGGCGTAGACAATGTCCTCCTTGGAGATGCCCACTTCCGCGGCAATCTCCTCGATGGTGGGTTCCTTTAGATTCTTCCGGGTCAGGGTATCCCGGGCGTAGATTGCCTTGTAGGCCGTGTCCTTCAGGGAGCGGGAGACTCGGATGCTGTTGTTGTCCCGCAGGTACCGGCGTATCTCACCAATGATCATTGGCACTGCGTAAGTGGAAAATTTTACATTCAGACTGGAATCAAAATTGTCAATGGCCTTGATCAGGCCGATACAGCCGATCTGGAACAGATCGTCCACATTTTCGTTGCTGGAGGAGAAGCGCTTAATGACACTGAGTACCAGCCGCAGGTTCCCCTCAATGTATTTTTCCCGGGCCTCCTGGTCGCCGTCCTCGATCCGGGCGAAGAGGGCTTCCTTTTCCGCCGCCTTCAACAGGGGGAGCTTTGCCGTGTTCACACCGCAGATTTCTACTTTTCCTTGAGCCATATATATACACACCCTGCCTTTCCGTTTGAATTCCGCGTCTGTCCCATCAAAGCCATATCAGGCAGAACGATTTCTGCCATGGCGCAGTCTGCAGTGGCTTGCGCGCCCGTGCTGCTTTGAGAGGGCAGGAGCTGTAGAAAATATTTTTGCAGCGCTCTGCTTTATCCTGTGTAAAGGCTTATGCTGGTAGTATTTACAAAGGGGGCGGCAGATATTCCGCAAAATCGGGAAAAGTAAAAGTGGAACCAAAAGCCCAAAGCAGCATATAATAAGGAAAGGACTATGAGGTGAACCATCATGCTGTTTTCGGATTTTAAAGACAGGGAGGTAATCAATATCCGGGATTGCCGCAGGCTGGGCAAGGTGACAAATTTTGAATTTGATGAGTGCAGCGGCTGTATCTGCAAGATCATGGTCACGGACGGGAGTAAGCTGCTGTGCATCTTCAAGCCGGATTTTGAGGTGACGATTCCCTACAAGGATATCCGGCAGATCGGTCCGGACATTATTCTTGTTGACATTAACTGCTAAGTATCTTATAATATAATGCAGAAAGGCTTGGTTTTGGATGGCATCCGCACAGGCGGATGAGGGACTGTTAAACGGCAGAGCCCTGGATGGAGCGCCGCCTACCGGATACTTGGTCAATGTCCCGGCGTGCAGACAGGGAAGCTGCGAAGTACCGTGCAATAGAAAACGGTTATGAGGATTTCTGTTGTCAAGAATAAGGAGAAACGAAATGAAATGTCCATTTTGCAGCCACGAAAATACCCGCGTGATTGATTCCCGGCCGGCGGAGGATAACAATTCCATCAGACGGCGCAGGGTATGCGACGAGTGCGGGAAGAGATTTACCACTTATGAGAAGGTGGAGACGATTCCTCTCATCATCATTAAAAAAGATGATAACCGGGAAACCTATGACCGTTCCAAGATCGAGGGCGGCGTGTTGAGGGCCTGCCATAAACGCCCTGTCAGCGCCCAGGCCATCACCAGCCTGGTGGACGAGGTGGAGAATGAGATATCCAACCGGGAGGAGAAGGAGATTTCCAGCCAGGTTATCGGTGAACTGGTGATGAACAAGTTAAAGGATCTGGATGCGGTGGCCTATGTACGTTTTGCCTCCGTGTACAGGGAGTTCAAGGATGTCAATACCTTTATGGATGAACTGAAAAAAGTGTTGGAATAGTTTGGGCAGTTAAGGCAGGGCCTCTTGAAGGTCCTGCCTGTTTTGAGATAAAATCCGGACATTGTACAGTGTACGCACACACGGTTGGATTTTCCTCCCGGCACATCACATATGGTCTGATTATGCAGCATTTGACATGATGGGCTTGGAAATCATAGCGTTCGTTTTTTATCCGGATTTGGGTCGCAGCGCAGCTGTGACAGGAGGTTAGTACGGAAACCAGTTAGCGCAGAATCGCGAGCCTGTCTTGCGGTCTGCAGGCAAGATGTAAGGAAATGATTCATGCTGGAGAAATTTTACCCGGATTATGAGGTTGAGAGCGCCTATGGCATTGACTACCAGGGGCTGTATCAGGAGGGCTACAGAGGCATTATCTTTGATATCGACAATACGCTGGTTCCCCATGGCGCTCCGGCGGATGAACGCGCTGTGACCCTGTTTTTGCGGCTTCACGAATTGGGATATGCCACTGTGCTGCTGTCCAACAATAAGGAGCCCAGGGTGAAAAGCTTTGCAGGGCAGGTGGATTCCCCGTACCGCTATAAGGCAGGCAAGCCTGGCAGAGAGGGATATCAGAAAGCCATGGAGCAGATGGGGACGGACCGGTCTAATACCCTGTTTGTGGGGGATCAGCTGTTTACCGATGTGTGGGGGGCCAGAAGGGTGGGGATCACCAGCTTCCTGACACATCCCATCCATCCCAGAGAAGAGATCCAGATCGTACTGAAGAGGAAGCTGGAGCGGATTGTCCTCTATTTTTACCATAAAAGGAATACCGACAGAAATACCAATAAAATGTAGGTAATTGCGAAGAACGTTTCGCAATGTCTGACCAATAAAAAGTAAAGCGAGGCGGATGATATGCATGCACCAGACGGACATACCAGAACTTGCGGACTCATCGGAAACCCGGTGGCCCACACCCTGTCTCCTCTGATCCAGAATCATATGGCGCAGGCCACGGGGCAAAACCTGGTCTATCTGCCCTTTCCGGTGGCCCGGGACGATCTGGGGGCGGCAGTGCGGGGAGCGTTGGCGCTGGGTTTTCTCGGGCTGAATGTGACGGTTCCCTATAAAAGCGATGTGATCGCTCATTTGGCGGAGATTGACCCGCTGGCGGAGCGGATCGGGGCGGTGAATACCCTGGTGCGCTGTCCGGGGGGATTCAAGGGCTATAACACGGACATGCCCGGACTATACCGGGCCATGGAGCAGGACGGCGTGGAGATCGCCGGGCGGGATGTGGTGATCCTGGGGGCCGGAGGCGTAGCCCGGGCGGTGGCGGTGATGCTGCTTTACCGGGGGGCTGCGGGGGTACATATCTTAAACCGCACGGAGGACAAAGCCCGGGCAGTTGCGCAGGAAGTCAACAGCATGGCCGGAAGGACTTTTGCCAGGGCCTATGCGCTGGCGGACTATGGACAGATACCGGGGGCGGACTGGCTGGTGGTTCAGGCTACCAGCGCAGGCATGCATCCCCGTGTAGAGGATGCACCCATAGAAGCTCCGGAGTTCTATCGGCATGTGGAGATCGGATATGATCTGATCTTTAACCCGGGAGTGACCCGCTTCATGAAGCTGACGGAAAACAGCGGGGGCCGTGCCTATAATGGGGCCAAGATGCTGGTATACCAGGGGATTATTGCCTTTGAACTCTGGACGGGGACTACCATCAGCCAAAGCACGGCGGACGAGTTGTGCCGGATGATGGCGCAGGCATGAAAGAGTACTCTACAGAGTATTCCGGCCCCCCACACAGGAGTGCTTTGATTTTCCTTCCTGCACGGCACATGGGTTTGGTTGCGCAGCCATGTGCCGTGCGGGAGGAGGAATATCTTAATGCTCGTCGGAATAATAAAGTGAGTACGCAGGAACGGAGGATGTGACGAATGGATAAAGGGCCAGGCGGCAGTGTGGTGCTGATCGGATTCATGGGCAGCGGGAAATCCACCATGGGTATCCGGCTGTCCTATCAGCTGCGGTATGCGCTGGAGGACACGGACAAGCTGATAGAAGCCAGGGCCGGGAAAAGTATAAGCGAGATTTTTGCCCAGGAGGGTGAGGAGGCGTTCCGGCAGATGGAGACGGAGCTTTTGGAAAAGCTGGCGAAGAAAAAGGGACAGCGGATCTATTCGGTGGGCGGCGGCACGCCGGTCAGGGCTGTCAACCGCCCTCTGCTGAAAAAGCTGGGGACGGTAGTATATCTGCGCGCCCGGCCGGAGACCGTGTATGAGCGACTGAAGGATGACACTGCCAGGCCGCTTTTGCAGGGGCAAGATCCCCTGGGAAAAATCCGCAGGATGATGGCGGAGCGGGAGGAAGCTTACACAGAGACGGCGGACGTGGTTCTGGACGTGGACGGTTTGACGGCGGACCAGTGGGTGGAGCGCATTGCAGGGTGTATCGGATTATGAACAGGAGGCTTTATTATGAAGATTTTAGTGATAAACGGCCCCAATATCAACTTTTTGGGAATTCGTGAAAAAAGTGTATACGGAATGCAGGATTACGCCCATCTGGAGCAAATGATTGCGCAGAAGGGCCAGAAGGACGGCCATGAGATCACCGTATTCCAGAGCAATCATGAGGGGGCCATCATTGACAGGATACAGGATGCTTATTTTGACGGAACGGAGGGGATTGTTATCAATCCGGGTGCATATACCCATTACAGCTATGCGATCCGTGATGCCCTGGCCAGCATTACGCTGCCCAAGGCGGAGATCCATATCTCGGATATCACCCAGAGGGAGGAATTCCGCAGGGTGTCCGTCACGGCACCCGTATGTCAGAAGCAGATCTATGGGAAGGGACTGGACGGATATCTGGAAGCCATTGACTTTGTGGCAAACTATGGTGGGGAGGTTTCGTAGGAAGTCCGTTTTCCGCACATTTCCATGGGCCAATTACCCTGATCAGGGCACAAAATGTAGATTTTCAGGTTTTATAGATATTTTACAAAAAAACAGTTGAAAAATGCCAATATTTATTATACAATCAAAAAGAATTATAACGTTATTGAATATGGAGGAAGTATATTATGATTTCTGCAGGTGATTTCAGAAATGGTATTACTATTGAACTTGATAATAATATATACCAGATTATTGAATTCCAGCATGTAAAACCCGGCAAGGGTGCGGCGTTCGTCAGAACCAAGCTGAAGAACGTGATCAACGGCGGCGTAGTGGAGAAGACCTTCAGGCCCACCGAGAAATGCCCTCAGGCCCGCATTGACAGAAAAGATATGCAGTATTTATACTCTGACGGCGATTTATTCAATTTTATGGACACAGAGACTTATGACCAGGTTGCCCTGAACAAGGAGACGGTGGGAGATGCCCTGAAGTTCGTGAAAGAGAATGAGATGTGCAAGGTATGTTCCCACAACGGCAATGTATTTTCCGTGGAGCCTCCCCTGTTCGTAGAACTGGAGATTACCGATACGGAGCCCGGATTTAAGGGCGATACCGCAACCGGTGCCACTAAGCCTGCGGTAGTGGAGACAGGTGCCAGCGTGAATGTGCCTTTGTTTGTTGACCGGGGGGACAAGATCAAGATTGATACCAGAACCGGCGAATATTTATCCAGAGTATAATGCAGATTGACTGATAACCGCTTGTAAGAGAATGGAGCTTTCCATTCTCTTTTTGTGTGCCAAAAAAGCGGCGTATCGGATGCGATTCTTCGACAGGCCACGAATCACCCCATGGCGTTCTGCAAGGATTCCGCAGGGTCTGGAATGGGAAGAAGCCTGGATGCTATACATCCAAATACCGATTAACGTGGTATCGCACGCCAGGCTTGCGATATGCAGGAGCAGGGTAAGTTCGGAACTAACGCATCAAATACCGATTAGCGCAGTATCGCGAGCTTGGCTTGCGATATGCAGGAGCAGGGTAAGCTCGGAACTAACGCATCAAATACCGATTAGCGCAGTATCGCGAGTTTGGCTTGCGATATGCAGGAGCGGGGTAAGTTCGGAACTAACGCATCAAATACTGATTGACGCAATATCGCAAGCCAGGCTTGCGATATGCAGGCAGAGGAAAAAATGGAACAAAAGAATCCAAATATTGATTAACGCAACATCGCGGGCCAGCCGGCGATATACGGGAAAGAAGGTAAGTATGAAGTTAGAAAAGTTTATGGAGATGGTATCAATAAAGGTGCAGGAGATTGCAGGGGCGGATGCCAGCGTGCATGTACAGGAGGTCAGGAAGAATAACAATGTGCTGCTGCACGGCATGACCATTCTGCGGAAAGGCCAGAATGTATCCCCCACAATCTATCTTGACGGATTCTTTGACATGCTGGAGAACGGCATGGACATGGAACATATTGTCAGAAGAATTCTGGAGGCATATGTCAGAGGGCTGCCCAGGAACAAAGTAGATATGGAGTTTTTCAGGGATTTTGCGAAGGTAAGAGACAGGGTGGTCTACCGCCTGGTGAACAGGGAGAAAAATAAGGACCTGCTGGCCGATATTCCGCATGTGGACTTTTTGGATCTGGCTATCTGCTTCTATTACAGCTATGAACACCCTGAACTGGGAGAGGGCATGATTTTGATCCACAACAACCATATGGCGATGTGGAAGACCTGCCACAGAGAATTGATGCAGCTGGCGGAGTACAATACGCCCCGGCTTATGCCGGCCCGGCTCTGTAGTATGGACAAGGCTCTGAGAGGAGTACTGGAGGAGGGAGCCTTGGAAGAACTGCGGGAGTTACAGCAGGAGACCGGCAAATACCTCTATGTGCTATCAAATGAGAAGCGTTGCCAGGGGGCGGCAGCCATTCTGTACCCGGGAATCCTGACGGAGGCCGCAAGGCGTCTGAAAGGGAGCTTTTATATACTGCCCAGCTCCATCCATGAAGTGATTCTGTTACAGGATGACGGCAAGGGCAGTGGGGATGGACTGCATGAGATGATTGCGGACATCAACAAAAGCCAGCTTCGGGAAGAAGAAGTGCTATCCGATTATGCCTACCGCTATGATGCAACGGCGGGAAAAGTCATGGAAGTTCTTTAAAATCGTAGGTTTTATTTCAGGAATCTAAAGTTTTCGATAAAATTTAAAATTTCCTTCAAAAGGATATAGACAGACAGAGATTTTTGTGTTATGATAGTCAAGGTGATGTAATAAATTTGTAACATTTGCGTCCGTAGTCTAATGGATAGAACGAAGGCCTCCGACGCCTTTAATGCAGGTTCGATTCCTGTCGGACGCACTTTACATCACCTTGATTATTTTATGTGGTATTTTCGTGGAGACCACAATTGGTGCGAGAGTCCTGCATTTTGGACTCTTTTGTTTTTTCAAAATGGAAGGATTTGAGAGATGATAAATAATAGATTGAGAGCAGTCCGGGATTTCGCGGTGAGAAACGGCAAGCTTGTATTTCCCGTGATCCTGATTCTGGCCGTAGCGACCACCGTGACCCTGGCTTTGAGAGCGGGGAATGTGGATGAATTGGGGCAGTCCCAGCCTTCCACGGAGGAATTGCCTTTGGAGGCATCACCGACGCCTGAACCGGAGATGGATCCCAGGGACGCCACGATGGAGAAGAATACAAGCGGTGAACTATATACGCTGATTGCTACCTATTATAATGCGTTTGCCACCGGGGATGTGGATACCATCAAGAGCATCTCCACCTATATGGAGGAGACAGAGGAAATCCGGATTCCGGAGATGGCAAAATATGTGGAGAGTTACCCGCTGATTGATATCTATACCAAGCCGGGGCCCAGGGAGAATTCCTATCTGGCCTATGTGTATTTCCACATGACCGTGTCAGGGTTTGAGGAGGAGGTTCCGGGCATGGATACCTTCTATGTCTGCACCAACGAGGACGGCAGCCTGTACCTGAACACGGACGAGGTGGTGCCTGACGCGGAACTGGAGTACATTCGGGAAATGAATCTTCAGGACGATGTGGTGGAGTTAAACAACCAGACTAACGTGGAATGCAATGAAATTTTCTTAGATAATGCAGATTTGTTCTACTATGTACAGGAGTTGGTGGCGGATGTGAAAAAGACCACCGGGGAGACCCTGGCCGCTCAGAACGGGGGGACTGCAGAGCCGGCTGCGCAGGAGGGTGAAGCCGGTTCGCCCGAAGAAAGCGGGGCGGGGGAGCAGCCTGTTGAGGCGGCGGTTCCACAGCCTACATCCGGGACTGCCACCACCACCGTCAATGTCCGTGCCTCTGACAGCGAGCAGGCGGAGAAGGTAGGCAAGGTGTCCGGCGGCACAGAGGTGCCGATTGTGGAACAGCAGCTGAACGGTTGGACCCATATCCTCTACGAGGGGAAGGATGGCTATATTAAATCGGAATTCTTAAGAGTAGCGGAGACGGCGGACAGCAGCCAGGTGATCGGTCAGGTGACGGCTGCCACCAACATTAATGTGCGGCTTACTCCCAGCCAGGATGCGGCAAAAATGGGAATCCTTACCGGAGGTGACCAGGTGGATCTGCTGGAGCGGGCGGACGGCTGGTGCAAGGTTATCTATGACGGCCAGGTGGGTTATGTGAAAGAAGAATATGTGCAGTAATTCTGTATAGATTTTGCGTTTTGCAATATACTAGGAAAGAGAGGATGTTGTCTTAGGACAGCATCCTTTTATTATACCGGTTAGTTCCTGTTTTTGGAAAATCTGTCCGGTGTGCCGACAGATGAATAGCAGGTAAAATTCCGCAGCACTGGCTTTTGCCAGCAAAACAGGAAGGAAGGCAATCCGAAAATCACATTTGCTGCCTGTGCTGATACCGGTGCCCCACAATTAAAGCGGATTCGGGGCGGAGCGTGTTGAAGCACAGGCTGATGAGCGGTTCTGCCAGAAGAGTTATGAATATTTGAAAGTAGTGCAGGATAAGCCTGCGATAAGGGTAGGAGGTTCAGATATGAGATCACAGGAGATTGCAGTATATAAAGAGATTCAGAAAAATACAGGGATGGCTATGAGGGCGCTCGATATCATTAACGATAAAATCTATGATGAGGACTTAGCCAGGCAGATGTCCCGCCAGTCTCTGAAATATTCGGAGATCCACAATCAGGCTGTGTCGCAGCTGCTGCAGGCCAAGGCGGAGCCCTATCATGAGAGCCATGTGGAAAACCTGATGCAGGCGGGGGCAATCCACTACAACACCCTGCTAAACACCAGCACCAGCCACATTGCGGAGATGCTGATCAAGAACAGTAATCAGGGTATCATGGACATGAACAGAATCCTTAACCGTAATGAGGAGGCCGGGGAGAAGCCCACTATGCTGGCCCAGCAGCTGATCTCCTTCGAGGAAAAGAATGTGGAGAGGCTGACGAGGTATCTCTGAAAAACGAATGCGCCTCATGGCGGATACCGCTGGATGCGTCTGCGAGTGTGTAGCCATGGGCCTCTAGCTTCTATAATTGTATACATGTATATTTTCTTGTGCAATTTGTATAAAAAAGTCAAGAAAACTTCTCAAATTTAGCGTGATAAAGCATGTTGCCTGATTGGAAAAGTAGCGATATAATAGAGAACATGGGAAAATACATTAAAAGGAGGACATGCACATGTCATATGTTGATGAGGTACTAGAGGTAGTACAGAAGAAGAATGCCGACCAGCCGGAGTTTCTACAGGCAGTCACCGAGGTCCTGGATTCTCTGAGGCCCGTAATTGACGCCAACGAGGAGCTCTACAGAAAGAATGCGATCCTGGAGAGAATAACCGAGCCTGACCGCCAGTTTATATTCCGTGTTCCCTGGGTGGATGACAAGGGACAGGTACAGGTAAACAGGGGGTTCCGCGTGCAGTTTAACAATGCCATCGGGCCTTACAAGGGGGGCTTACGTCTGCATCCTTCCGTAAATTTAGGCATCATCAAATTCCTGGGCTTTGAGCAGATCTTCAAGAACTCCCTGACTACGCTTCCGATCGGCGGAGGCAAGGGTGGCTCCGACTTTGATCCCAAGGGTAAGTCTGACAGGGAGATTATGGCGTTTTGTCAGAGCTTCATGACAGAACTGAGCAAATATATTGGCGCAGATGTGGATGTCCCCGCCGGTGATATAGGAACCGGCGCAAGAGAAATCGGCTTCATGTTTGGTCAGTACAAGAGAATCCGCGGCACCTTTGAGGGCGTGCTGACCGGCAAAGGCCTGACCTACGGCGGTTCTCTGGCCCGTACCGAGGCCACAGGCTATGGTCTGTTATACTTAACCCAGGAGATGTTAAAGTGCCATGGCCAGTCCATGGAGGGCAAGACCATCTGCGTATCCGGTGCCGGAAATGTGGCGATCTATGCCATACAAAAGGCGCATCAGATGGGGGCGAAGGTAGTTACCTGCTCTGATTCCACCGGCTGGATCTATGATCCTGAAGGAATTGACGTGGAACTGCTGAAGGATATTAAGGAAGTGAAGAGGGCACGCCTGACGGAGTATGCCGCCGCGAGAAAGAGTGCGGAGTATCATGAGAAGAAGGACGGCGAGCATGGCGTATGGAGTGTCAAGTGCGACATTGCCCTGCCCTGCGCTACGCAGAATGAGTTGGATATCGAGGATGCCAGGATGCTGGTGGCAAACGGCGTAATCGCTGTCTGCGAGGGCGCTAACATGCCCACCACTCTGGATGCCACCAAGTATCTGCAGCAGAACAAGGTGATGTTTGTGGGTGGCAAGGCTGCCAATGCAGGCGGCGTGGCTACCTCCGCGCTGGAGATGAGCCAGAACAGCGAGAGGCTGTCCTGGTCTTTCGAGGAGGTTGACTCCAAGCTGCAGAACATCATGATCACCATATACCACAACATTGACGATGCCGCAAAGCGTTACGGCGTGGAGGGTGACTATGTGGCAGGTGCCAATATTGCGGGATTTGAGAAAGTGGTTGTCGCCATGCTGGCCCAGGGTGTCTGCTAGTGCCATGCCATGCCATGCCTTACCTTTCCCCAAGGACTTTGTCAGGACTGCGTATTGCCCCATGTAAGGCGTATGCCGGTTTTGCAGGCATTGCATGTTGTCCCTGACTAAGGAGAGAGCCGGTACTGCAAGCAGTCCCTGACCTGACTAGGGAGTATGCCGAGGTTTTTGTCCAAGGACAGCTGACAGGAGGGAATATAGGGGCATAGCCGGCATGAATTACCAATAGCTTTACAAGAAACATCAACCGCCACAGCGGAAAAGCGTTCGTGAGTATAACGACCGCTAAGATTTTCCAATTCCTGAACGGCACATGTCGCATAACCGGGCAACATGTGTCGTTCTTGAAGGAAAATCTTAGCGGTCGCAGGTATAACAGGGTAATGATGCTCCGTACGGAAATTTGCAGGAAGGGGCTGTGAAAAAAGTCAGGAATACCTGTGCAGAAACAACAAGGCATCGCAGGGAAGACTTTTTCACAGCCCCGATTATGTGTGTAATATTATCTGTTTTCCATGGGGACGTACACCCGTTCTTCCCCAATGGACTTGTAGGCGGGACGGATAATTTTGCCGTTATTGGCAAGCTCCTCCAGACGGTGGGCGCTCCAGCCTGAGATCCTGGCGATGGCGAAGATGGGAGTGTACAACTCCAGAGGCAGGCCCAGCATATCATATACAAAGCCGGAATAAAAGTCCACATTGACGCTGACGCC
>CAMWSA010000065.1 GCA_947176785.1 uncultured Lachnospiraceae bacterium | reverse complement strand
GCGCCATAGCCTTGGCCAGCCATCGCGCAGCGATTTTGTTCAATTCCAGTTTGTCAGTGTGATTTACCTGTCCAATTTCAGGGAATGAACTTTTAATTTATCCTCTTTATGGGGTACCTTTTAATTATAAGCTGTTTTCAGAAGATATACATTCAATACGATTTCTATATGCAGTTGGCGTAAAGCCTGTCTGTTTTCTGAAAAGAGCAGAAAAATAAGAGATGGAATTGTATCCCAGTTCATCGCTGATCTCTTGTATTGATTTATTTGTGTTTTTCAGCCAAAGCTTGGAATGCTCTATCTTAATGTGTGTGATATAATCACTGATAGACATTCCGACTTCACGAGCGAATTTTGAAGATAAATAATTTTTGCTATATCCAAGTGATTTTGCAAGGGTTTCCAATGTAAGGCATTGCTGGAAATGGAGTTCGATATAACTCATACATTCCTGTATTTCCTTTGAGCGTCCGCTGGAAAGTTTGAGTTTATGGACCCGTTTCGTAAAATCCTTGAAAGCCTCCTGTGAGTATTGATATACTTCAGCAATATCATTTGTTGCTTCTGACATCTGGATGTACCAGTCAGATAAAGAATAGGCCATTTCTTCAGGCATCCCTCCGCGTATTGCCGCCCGGGTGATCAGAGTCAGACAGGCAACAAGCTGATTTTTTGCGTGTCGCAAAGGGTTGCCCAGACAAAGAACACCAGCTTTTTTGAAAAAATTTATTGTTTCTGATACCGAATGCAGGCGACAGCGTGAAGATTATATGGGTTATTTTCAGCTACAATCTTTATTACTCTATTGGCTATACGATTTATTATATGAGCCATTCCATGATGGTGCCGCTCTCGACCCGTAACTCCAAGCAGCGGGATGGACTGGCTATGTTGACAAACATGGCGCTCAGCATTATTCCGGGTATGTTTGTCGCTCTTTTCTTCCCGATGCTGATCCTGCCCCGGATCGGGGTAGACCAGAGCAAGTGGATTGATGATCGCTGTTTTTGCCGTGATCGTGCTTCCCTGTGTTTTGATGGAATATTATTTTACAAAAGAACGTATCACGGAAGAAAATAAGGAGCTTGAGGACAGTGCTGTAAAGACATATACGTTAAAAGAACAGCTGGGTGCATGTATGTCCAGTAAATACTGGATCATGATGATGGCTGCATTGATCATCATCCAGATCTGCACGAACGTTCAGAATACAAGTCTTGTATACTATTGCAACTGGGTTCTTGGTACATATAATGATGGTACGACGCAAACCATCGTTTCCGCTATCGGCAATGCACCTTTGGGTTTTGGAATCATCATCATGTGGCCTCTTGTGAAGAAATTTGGAAAACGGAACATGATGATCATAGGAATGACATTGGCGGTAGTAAGCAGTTTCGCATTTATGGTAAATCCCACCAATATGGGATGGGTGCTGGGGATGCTGGCGATCCGTGCTTTTGGTGCGTTGCCGATCACCTATATCACAATGGCGATGCTGGCTGACGCATTGGATCATGTGGAATGGAAAGCAGGTTTCCGGGCAGATGGATTTTCCATGTCAATCTATACGATCATTTTTACTGTTACGGCAGGGCTTGCACAGGGATTGTTTAATCTTGGTCTCTCCGTTTTTGGATATATCCCGCCGGCAGCTGACGGCAGCTTTGTTGAGCAGACCCAGAGTGTAAAAAATTATTTTGTGTTTGGATACCAGGGGTTGTTTGCCATGTAGTTAGGGCCGGGACTCAATATAAAGAGAAGTCCGCTTTGTGGCAGGAATTTTGAATATTTTTCCGAGGACCCCTGTCTTGCGGGGGAGCTTGGAAGCGCCTATGTGGAAAGCCTGCAGAAGAAAGGTATCGCAGCATGTGTAAAGCATTTTGCCTGCAACAATCAGGAAACGAAACGCATGACAGGAGATTCTGTCGTAGATGAAAGGGAGTTTCAGAAACTCCATCTTATGGTTACACTTTGGACATTGGAGAGGGTCGTAACCAAAGGATAAAAGAATAATCTGACGCCATTTATTAAAATCCAGCAGGATCCGGTGTCTGGATTTTGGGATTGCCCAGCGGAGCTTTTCATCTGAATTGCGATGCCTTGCATAAAGTCCGAAATAACGAGTCATCTTGAAATGCTTTTCAGGTATGTGTTGGATAAGCAGGGAAATGAAGTCCAGGACAGGGACAGTTCTTTCAACATAGGAATTATCCTCGTGATTGTTGTTATGGAAAGTCACATATTCCCCATCGTAGGAATCAATCCGTGAAGTGGCGATGACCGGACGGCCAAGGTAACGGCTGATGTATTTGATAACCTTATCAGGGTTCATAATGCCCTGTGGGAAGATATAATACAAGGGAAACGGTAAGGAAAAGTTCATCTGCAAAAACCTTAGTGTTTTGAAGCGTTAGGGGATATTTCAATAACACTTTATAACAGCTAATAATTCCCTTAAAAAGCAGCGATTCTCAATTCAACCTCTTTGAGGATTTTTGCTATCTGCATAGGGGCCTTTCCCACCAACACATAAACCAAAAATCCGCTTCACCACAGCGGCGGCTTCCTCGTCAACAATCCATTGCTTTTTGCCGGTAGGACTTACCATGTAGCCGTAGGGCGGCTTTGCCAGATGTTCCCCGCCAGTCCCTGCGCCCGCTTGATTGCCCGTACCTTTTTTCTTGTGGCTTTAAGAGAAAAATCGTTAGAGAACCTCGCATAAAGAAGTATAGATTTACAGTTCAATATGCCCGACAAAGTTGTAGTAGATTTTGATGTCCCAGTGGGTTTCCTCGGCGATTTCGTATTTCTCGCCCACCTCAATGCGTTTCACCAAACGCAGGAGCGTAGGGCGTTCAAGTTCCTTAAGCTGGGAGTAGTAACATATTTTTCATGCAGATACATAGACCAAGCCGCTGCTTTTTATTACGGGCGGTTTTGTTGTATCCGCATTTTTGGTTTTTCACGAAGGGAGAGACTGGCATGGAGGAAATCAAATGCAAACGGTAGTATTCAGTTCTCCGCTATGAGAGCACAAACAGATGTTCCTGTCAATGCCTTGGGAGATATTTTTGTCGAGAGTTGGCGGATGCGGCGGCCATGCGCTACTGGACAAGCAGGGCATTTGTATATACAAATGCTCACACCTGCGGTTCCCAGCGTTGCCGTAAACCGCAGGTTTTGCTTGTTTGGAAGCATCCCAACCCCTTAGAACAACGTTTCACGCTGGCTGCGGCTCTGCGAGCCTGACAAATTTGAAAAAATGCCGTTCCCCTTTACAGGGGCAGTTTGCGATTATGTTGGTAACCAGGTTCGCCGTTTTCAAAAAACCCGCCGAGGGGAAGAAAGAAAAGCGCCGGAACGGTGCGTAGCCGCAGATGACAATCTGCGAAAAAGGAGTTTGGGGGCGATGCCACCAACGAGCAAAAACAGACTTCCGGTGTGACCGCTGGAAGTCTGTTTTGAGTATTTGTGGGAACAAATACACTGCTTGTAAAGTAGGTGACACGCACTAAAATATGGAAAAACACCAAGTGTTAGCGCAATTCATGCACATGCTATAATTGGAAAGAAAACAGACCGACAAGACATTGTTTGCCGCTGCCAATCTTGTTATGCCGATATCACATTCCGTTTTAAGCTGGTATAAGCCAGCAAGATATAGATTGCATAAATCAGGAAGAATAGCCCCAGCGCGATCATTACAATGGCCAAGGGACTGCGCATGCCCACCATAATACCTGGTTCCGGCAGCTGTGCCAAATGAAAAATAAAGGGGACACCGACGAGTACCGGCGGTATGGCGGGCATGGCATAGTAAATTGTGAACTGACGGCCCAAGGCACGCTCCATCTCCTGCCGGGCCATGCCCAGCTTCCGCAGCAGGACGAATTGCCGCCGGTAGCGTTCGGTTTCGCTGAGCTGCTGGATGGTGAGAATGGTCGCGGCGGTCATGGTAAGGGCCAGGGCCAGATAGAACATGGGGAACACGAAAAGGGACGTTTGGACCGCCACCTCCGCTTCTTCACTTGCCCGGGTAACAATTGTATTGCTGGCTAAACCGGAACCGGTGCGATCGTTGATCTCCCACAGGTCATAAAACTGTTCCTCTGGCACCGGCTGGGCTGTCCTGGCGGCGTAGGCCCAGTGGTGGACCGGCAGACCCTCTGCCACTTCATCCGGGATCACCAGAATATAGCCCCGACCGTTGGCCGTTCCGTAGCTCTGGGACAGATGCTCGGTGTACATACCGCTTGGTGATAGAGTTCTGTCTCCCAATCTCAGCGGCTGGTCGTAATCATTTAGCAGCCTCTCCAGATAGGGCATACAGTGGATTAGATATCCCTCTGGCTCCAGTTCCACGGTCTGGTAGCCTGCGAGAGCCCGCAAGGCGGTGTAGTCGCTGTAACAAAGAGCAGGATCCTGGTCATAGCTATAATAGTAGTATTGTCCCTCCAGATAGTCCATAATTTGTGTGCTGCCGCTTTCATAGACGTTATATTCCAGGGCGCGCTCCACTGGGATGTTATCGTTGATGTAATCCACATAGACGGCGGGGTTTCGCCCATCCCCTACCCCGATATATAGATCAAAACAGGCGCTCTCCGCAGAACGTCCCCGAAAGATGCCATTGAACACCAGTCCGCTGCCCTCAACCAGCAGCGTGGCAGTAAGAATCATAGAGATCACTGCCATAAGCACTCCCATAGTGGACAGCTTCGCGGTGAGGGAACGGAAAATCAGCAGCGTTTGCCCTTGATACTTCTGGGCGGGACACTTTTCAAAAAAGGCGGGAACCCCTGAGGCAAAGCTGAGAAAAAAGCCGAACAGGGCGGCAATCAGACATCCGGCACCGATGATACCAATGATGAGATCACCGGCCATCAGAAAGACCGTCCCGGCCATACCCAGGATTATGGAGGCGGCAAACATCCAGCGACGGAGCTTCCCCGCCCGGATGACCGCTCCTTCATTCTGCCGGTCAAAGTAGATAAGGTCATAAATTTTCATTTTGCGAATGCGTTTGCGGCTTTTCCGTAAAGCGTGGAGATAGATCAGCGCAAAATAACACAGCGTCAGCCCAACTGCACGAAGGGAGAGGGTCAGTGAAAAATGATAGGTCAGGCCGAACATGGCAAACAGGATCGCCCGCAGCGCCTGATAGAGCAGTCCGCCCAGAACCAGCCCAAGGGCAAGGGCCCCGCCGCCTACCGCCAGATTTTCCAGAAAGAACAGCCGGGCGACCTGTTTGTTGGTCAGGCCAATCAGGATGTAGATCCCCAATTCCCGGCTGCGCCGGGAGAGCATAAAGCCGGTGGCGTAGCTCACAAGCCAGCCGAAAATGCACACTACCGCAATACTGGACAGGACGATTACCATGGGAAGCTGATTCATCCCGCTGGACAGTGTATGAACCTCGCTGGAAAACACCAGTCCGTTGAAGGAATAGAGCAGAGCCGCGGCCATGACAATGGTGACGAAGTAGACCAGATAATCCCTGGCCTGCCTCTGGGCGTTTCGGAGGGACAACTTAGATAACGTCACTGACATCACCCCCTAACGTAGCAAGAACATCCAGAATTTCATGGTAGAATACAGACCTTCCCCGGTCCCCCCGGAGCAGTTCGTTGAACACCCGTCCGTCCTTCAGGAATAGTACCCGTTTGGCATAGCTGGCGCTGTATGCGTCGTGGGTAACCATGAGGATGGTGGCCCCCATATCCCGGTTCATGGTGGTCATGATCTCCAGCAGGTTCTTGGAGGCTTTGGAATCTAACGCCCCAGTCGGTTCATCTGCCAACAGCAAAGACTGTCCTGCCACCATAGCCCGGGCGACAGCAGTGCGCTGCTTCTGGCCCCCGGACACTTGATAGGGAAACTTGGGCAGAATGTCGGTGATGCCCAGCTTCTGGGCGATATCCCTGACCCGGCTCTGAACCGTTCCGGGGTCCTGGTGATTTAGGGAGAGGGCCAGGCCGATGTTTTCCTCGATGGTGAGGGTGTCCAGCAGGTTAAAGTCCTGGAAGACAAAACCCAGCCGTTCCCGGCGGAATTTCGCCAGTTCTTCCTCGCTGAGATCAGCGATGTTCACTCCGTCCAGCAGGAGCTTCCCGGCGCTGATGGTGTCGATGGTGGAGATGCAGTTGAGCAGAGTGGTTTTTCCGCTCCCTGACGCCCCCATGATGGTCAGGAACTCCCCGGCCTCCACATCGAAGCTTACACGATCCAAGGCTTGCGTGACATTGTTTTTGCCTCCGTAATATTTTTCAATGTTTTGTACTTGCAGCATATCGTTTGCCTCCTTTGCTTGTGGCTCTATGGTACACCAAAAGCGAAGGCCGTTGTATCGAAGTCATATTGATTTACCTTACAGTTTTGTAAGGTTTTCCTTTGCGGGAAAAGTCAGCGTCACTGTAGTTCCAGCCCCCTCCTGTGAAACCATGCGCAGTTCCAATTCCAGGAAAACCGCCAGCTTCCTGCACAGATACAGACCCATGCCGGTAGAGCCGCCGCGAGCTCGTCCATTGCTGCCGGTGAAGCCCCGTTCAAACACACGGGGAAGTTCATGAGCCGGGATACCGATGCCGTTGTCGTGAACAATAAGCTGGGCCTGCCTCCCAAGAGGCTTGGCGGAAAGGGTGATGACCGGTTCCGGTACCCGATAACGGGCAGCGTTTTGGAGCAGTTGACCCAAAATAAAGACCGCCCATTTTTCATCGGTATAGACAGCGCAGTTCATATTTTCCATCTCAACCCGAACACCGTTTTGGATCAATAGGGAGCGGTGGTTCTCAATAGCCTGGGCTACGATTTTTCCAAGCTCTATCTGCCGGAACAGACAGTCTTGCTCCGGATTCTCCGCACGGGCGTAGAATAATGCCCGCTCCACATGGGCCTCGATTTGACTGAGCTCCGCTGTGAGCTTCCGGCGGGTGTCCCCGTTCAATTCCCGACAAATGAGGCGGGCGGCAGTGATAGGGGCCTTGATCTCATGCACCCAGCGTTCCACATACTCCCGGTACTCCCTTTGGGATGCCTGGGCCTCAGATACTGCACTGGTCATAGCGCGGCCAGCCATGCGGGCCAAGTCAAAGAGCCGCCGTTCATAAAGTCTTTTTGGCTGCGGAACGCACTCCGTAAACAGGTATTTACGATCCAGACCGTCCAGTATGGATTTCAATTCCAGGAGGCGGGCGCGCTGCTGAAAGAAATCAAACATATTCACAGTCAGGAAAACCAGCAGAAACACAATCAGCAAAATCACCAGAACTCCTGGCTGGGTTCCCGTGGCGAAAAGGAACACAGCCGCCAGTCCAGCGCAAATCGCCTGGAGTGCGATACGCCCCAGCCGGTCAGATAGAAATTCCCGCAGGGTCATAGTTGATACCCCATTCCGCGCCGGGTCTTGATGGCGTCAGGCAGGCCGATCTCCGCCAGCTTTCCCCGCAGTCGGGTCATATTCACGCTGAGGGTGTTATCATCAATGTAAATTTGGTTGTCCCACAGGGCGTCAATCAGATCGGCTCGAGAAACAATCTGCCCGGTATGGACCATCAGGCAGGCCAAAATTTGCAGTTCATTCCGGCTGAGTTCTACAGCTTTTCCGCCGGACGACACAACCCCTTTTGTCAGGCTCAACCGCAGTTCACCGGCCTCCATTAGATCAGCCTGTTCCGGTTCGCCGCCGCTCCGGCGCAGGACCGCTTTAATCCGGGCCAGCAGAACGGGAACACTGTATGGCTTGGTGATGTAGTCGTCCCCGCCCAGGCTCAGCGCCCGTACCTCGTCCGCACCGGCATCCCGGCTGGTAACAAAAATCACTGGCGCGGGAACGGCCTTCCGCAACGCGGCACACAGAGAGAAACCGTCTTTACCCGGAAGTCCAATATCCAAAAGGATAAGGTTCGGGTGTTCCTGCGCTGCCTGCGCCGGTATATCTGTAAACTTTGTGATTACCAGAGTTGTATATCCCTCATTTTCCAGAAGTAGCGCCAACTCTTCCCGAATGGCCGGGTCATCCTCGATTATCATAATTTTGGGCATACCATTCCTCCCGCTATTTTGCTTATATTTTAGCACATAGAGGGCAGAATATCAATTATGGACAGGAACAAAGCCTGCGGTGATGTCATTCTTTATGAGAGGGCCACATTAAACAGGTTGCGGAACGGGGTGAAATCATTGTCGCCTTTTGCGCCGTCCACACCGTCATTGATTGCGATATATCTTACGTCACGCTCCACGAAAAAGATTACCGTATAGTAGCCGACTTTCGGATAATCGCGCTCCAATCTTGACATATCCCTGACAATGACCGTTGCCACGTTTCCGGCATCAATCTCTGCAATCATGCGGTTAAAATTCGGTCTGTCAAACGTCACACCTGATACACCGTTGCATTGCTTGCTACTACTATCATCGTCTATCAATGATGATTGACAGTTTGTTTGTGCTTGGAACTTGAGTCCCAAAAGGAGATGTTGCGTCTGTTCCAGATTCCGTTCCCCGGAGAAGGGGAGGGAAATGTACAGTCTCCCACTTTGCTGCTGCGCGGCGGGTCATTAAAAGCCTGGGATTGTCCTTTATAACCAGGTGTACTATTTCTGGTATTTCAAATCAGAAAATTCATCGCTCAATTCATACAAAGAAATTCATCTGTTTTTCTTTAAATATATTTTTTAGTATCAGCAGTCCTTTTCTCAAATCATCTTCCGTATCGGGTGAGGCAATAGACACCCTGACGTAAGATGATTTGTTTTCGTTCTGCATTGCGAACCGATGGGAGCCAAGTACATGAATCCCTTTCTGCAATGCCAGCAGTTCCAGATCCTCACTTGTCAGATGAGCCGGGATTTGCAGCCAGTGAAAGAACCGCTCAATATGATCTGTCTGAGATGAAGGGAAAACAGAATAAAATATTTGATTCCTTTTCCGGGCAGAAAGGATTTTCTGTTTCACAATGTTTTCGGCTTCCCCGCTCTCGATTAGTTCTGCTATGATCTCACTGTTGAGGGAAACGGTTTTCAGGTTGATGCCAAGCATACCGGAGACTAACGGTTCCCGGTACCTATCCGGAAAGGCGATAAAGGCCACCCGCAGTCCGGCACATAAAGCTTTTGAAATGCTGCAGATGTGGACTGTCTGCTCCGGCACCAAAGAGAAAAACGGCTTTGCATCAGGAGCGGTATGGCCATAAACGGACAGGAAGGAATAAATGTCATCCTCTATCACAAGCAGATGGAACTGTTTTATGATTTCTGCCAGTTCCGTCCTGCGGGACTGCGGCATAAAGATACTGGTCGGGTTGCTGCAGGTGGGCATGAGGTAGATACCTTTTATTTCTGTATTCTTGCAAATGGTCAGGAGCCCATCGGGGGACGTCCCATATCCGTCCGCAGGGACGGCGATCAGTTGGACATGCAGGGAATTGGCAAGCCCCTTAAAATTTGTATAGGTAAAATTATCCACGGCTATTTTATCCCCTGCCTTGAATAGGGAAATGAGTATGACGGATAAGGCGTTCTGCGCCCCGGCAGAGAGCAGGACATTTTCTTCTCTGGCACTGACCCCAATCCGGTGCAGCCATTTCCGGGCGGCGTTTATCTGTCGCTTCGTTCCAAGGGGGCTGCTGTATTCAAAAAGCCTTATGGATTCCTCCCGGTCAAGGACGAGCCGTGCCGCGTTCCGGACAGCATAATTGTTTTCATAGAACGGCTTAATCATGCCCATTTCGATGACCCCGCCATCTTTTTCAATAAAAGTATTCTGTGCGGAAGTGCCGGGAGAGACAAAGGTTCCCCTGCCAGTGACAGCATACAGAAGCCCCTTCAATTCGCACAGCTTATATGCCCTTGTGACCGTGCTTAAGTTCAGGTCAAGGAAGTCAGCAAGTTCCCGCTGGGGCGGCAGCTTTGTATTTTCCGGCAGTTTTCCGGAAAGGATATCTGCCTCAAGGCTGGCAGCTATGGAAAGATAGTAGGGCTTTTCCAGTTTGGATTTCTGCGGCCTCCACGACATGGGATAATCTTCAAAGGAATTGACAGGCATATTTTACCCTCCACAAAATTGTATGCAACACAATTCTAACATTGTATGCATACATTTTCAAGCTTATAATGGGGTGCATACAGATGCGCAACTGGAACAGGAGGATATATATGGAAATGGATATGACAACGGGAAAGCCCGTTAAGGCCCTGCTGAAATTCTCAGTCCCGCTGTTTGCGGGAAATATCATGCAGAACCTTTACAATGTTTTTGATACGGCGGTTGTGGGGCATATATTAGGCAAAAATGCCTTAGCTGCCGTGGGAAACTCCTATGCTCCTACGCTGATCATAAACAGCATTGTCTTAGGGCTTTCCTCCGGCATTTTGATTTTGCTGGCACAGGTTTATGGCTCCAAAGAAGCAGAAAAGGCACAGAACTGCATGGGTTCCATCCAGACATTGCTTTTTCTAATCGGTGGCGGGCTGTCCTTCCTTTTCTTTTTGTCTGCCAGAGGGATTTTTATGGCAATGGGCATTCCGACAGAAGCTATCGGTTATGCAACAGTCTATTTGAGAATCATAGCATTGGGAATCCCGTTTCTGTCGGTATACAATTTTTATTCTGCGGTGATAAAAGCCGGAGGGGATGCAAGGACACCGATACAGGATCTGTCCATATCCTGCCTGATGAATATCCTGCTTGATTATGTGTTTGTCGCACAGTTCCGGCTGGGGATACAAGGGGCGGCATTTGCGACGGTGCTTTCACAGATTGCGGCGGCAGGGCTTACTGTTTTCCATCTATACCGGAAGGATAAAAGGGCGCTGGTGATACGGCCTGATTTTAAGTATGTACTGCAAATCTTCCGGCTTGGCATAACAGGGATAGTCCAGAATGGTGCCTCCGCCATCAGTATGTTCTTTATCCAGGGGGCGATCAACCAGTTTGGTGTCAATGAAATATCGGCTTACACATCAGCTTACAAGATTGAAACGATATTGACGATTCCGGCAGTCAATTTGGGTACTTCATTAAGTGTTTTCACGGCGCAGAATATCGGGGCTAAGAATTATGAGAGGAGCCGCAGGGGACTAAGGGACAGCTTCAAAATTTCGGCGGTCATTATAGCCGTGGCGGCGGTCGTCATCTGGGCTGTTTCACCGCGGCTCATGTACCTGCTGGTGGGAAATGAAAAGGATGTTATCCGTATCGGGGTACAATACCTGCATATCATTTCCCTGACTTTCCCTTTATGCGTCAGCCTTTATTTATTGACGAACTTCCTGCGTGGGGCAGGGGAGATTGCATACCCGGTTTTTAATACCATGCTTGAATTAGGGTTCCGTACAGTTTTTGCTTTTGTTTCGGTGCAGTATATCGGGTTTTATGGAATCATGCTTTGCAGGCCATTGAGTTTTCTCATAAGTACGGCCAGTCTGTCCTGCCGATATTTCACAAAAAAATGGCAGGGACGGTAAGGAATATGATATGATTTATTTTGTATGTGAAAATAAGTGAATTTGGAGGAAACAAAAATGTATGAATTGGTACAAGTCAGTGAGAAATGCTATTACATAAACTGCCCGGCGAAGATTGGTGTCTATGCCCCGGATAAGGAGCATGTCTATCTGGTTGACAGCGGGAATGATAAGGATGCAGGGAGGAAGGTCAGGCAGATTCTGGATAAGAATGGCTGGCATCTGGCGGCAATTTTAAATACCCATTCCAATGCAGACCATATCGGTGGGAACAAATACCTGCAGGGGCAGACAGGGTGTAAGGTCTATTCCGGCGGCATTGAAGCGGCTTTTACAAAATACCCGGTATTGGAGCCGTCCTTCCTTTACGGCGGCTATCCGTGCAAGGATCTGCGGCATAAGTTCCTGATGGCACAGGAGAGCAGTGTGACGGATTTTTCAGATGAAAGTTTTCCAAAGGAGATTGAGGTCATACCGCTTCCGGGGCATTTCTTTGACATGGTGGGATTCCGTATGCCGGACGGGGTGGTGTTCCTTGCGGACTGTATCAGCAGCCGGGAAACGCTGGAGAAGTATGCTGTTTCTTTCATTTATAACGTGGGAGCCTATCTGCAAACGCTGGAAATGGTGGAGGGGATGGAAGCCGCCATGTTCGTCCCCGCCCATGCGGAAGTGTCTGCTGATATTAAGGAACTTGTCCGTTACAACAGGGATAAGGTGCATGAGGTGGCAGAAAGGATTTTATCCATCTGTGGGGAGCCTCTGCATTTTGAGGGAATTTTGCAGGAAGTGTTCAAAGGTTATGGTCTTTCCATGAATTTTGAGCAGTATGTGTTGGTTGGCAGCACGGTGCGTTCCTATCTCTCATGGCTGAAGGATTCCGGGAAGGTGGCGGCTGAATTTCAGGACAGTATGCTGC